>JACZQS010000208.1 GCA_022545625.1 Pseudomonadota bacterium | reverse complement strand
TTTAAGCGCTGCCTGGATACTTTTGAGTGTTTGTAAATTCTCTGCATCGGTTTTAAAGTAACCAAAGGTAGTAAAAAAACTCACCACTGAATCAAATGCATTTGCAAAGGGAATGTGCCGCATATCAGCCCGGACAAAGCGTATGCAGCAGCTTGCAGAGCCGTATTTTCCCTTGGCCAAAGATACAAGCACTGAGGATAAATCGAGGCATGTAACGTGATATCCTTTGCCGGAGAGCTCATTAGCATGCCGGCCGTTGCCGCATCCCAGATCAAGAATTTTTTGAGCCAGTTTTAAGTCGAGAACTCTTGCAACAAAGTTAACTTGCTTTTTGGCTTCCACTTCGTCGCGGTGGGGATAGACTTTTAGATAGTCTTCGCCGAACCAATCCTTGTACCAGGTCATGCTTTTTTTCGGGTGGAATGGATTTAAACAAAGATATTATGAGCGTGAATTTAAAGAATTAAGGAATCAATTCCAATGGTTTTTTGGCAGGGTTATATAAAAAAGGGGCAGGCATTTCCCCCATGGCTGCCCTGATGAGTTTCGGGGTCTTAGCCCAAAAAATTATTCCGGGCGAGAACTCTGTCTCACCATAAATTCAATTACTCGGGGGTGAATCCATCCAGAACAACGCTTCCGAATTGGTCTCCTAAGTTCAATGGCTGGGAGCATGACGTATGGAAATTGATCGTCTGGGAGTCAGGCATCAATCATGACGCAGGTGGCAAAATTTTTACTGACAATTTACCCAATGTTTCGGTCGCGTATCAAATTGCTGGTGACATTGATCGACGAATCATAATCCTTTACAGTATAATTCGAAGCTCGCCAATATTTATCCGGATACCCATTATTGAACATTAGCCAGAACAACCGCGTACTCTCCGGTATGCGTCCCACAGGGTTGTTACATCTAGGGCATTATCACGGTGTTTTAAAGAACTGGATCGAATTGCAACACAGCTACGAATGCTTCTATTTTGTGGCTGACTGGCATGCATTAACTACCCATTACGAAAACCCTTCTATAATCGCCGAAAGCTCACGCGATATGGTGATCGACTGGTTGGCAGCCGGTGTCAATCCCGGCAACTCGACTATTTTCGTGCAATCCCGTATCCCCGAACACGCCGAGCTGCACACCCTGCTGTCGATGATAACGCCGCTGGGCTGGCTATTACGCGTGCCGAGCTATAAGGATCAGCAGGAAAAAATTAAGGACCGGGACTTGGCGACCTATGGCTTCCTCGGTTATCCGTTGTTGCAAAGTGCGGACATCCTGATCTACAAGGCAGGGTTCGTGCCGGTGGGCGAGGACCAGGTCGCGCATGTTGAGTTGACCCGCGAAGTGGCGCGACGATTTAACCATTTTTATGGAAAAGAGGCCGATTTCGAACAGAAGGTCGAAGCCGCGATCAAAAAAATGGGCAAGAAAAACGCCAGACTTTACAACGATGTGCGCAAGCGGTTCCAGGAACAGGGCGAGTCAGAAGCCCTGTCGATAGGCAAGGCAATGCTCGAGTCTCAACAGAATATCAGTCTCAACGATCGCGATAGATTGCTCGGACACCTCGAAGGTGGCGGACGAATTATACTGCCCGAACCGCAGTCATTATTATCCGTGTCGCCAAAAATGCCGGGGCTCGACGGGCAAAAGATGTCCAAGACCTACAATAATACCGTGACCTTGCGCGATCCTCCGGAGGTGATAGAGAAGAAGATTAGAACCATGCCGACCGATCCTGCCCGCGTGCGGCGCACCGACCCGGGCGATCCGGAGAAGTGCCCGGTCTGGGATTTGCACCAGGTGTATACATCGGAGACTACCCGGGCCCAGCTTGCCGAGGGATGCAAGACTGCCTCGATCGGTTGCCTCGATTGCAAGCAGCATATTATCGACGCCATTATCGATGAACTAAAACCGATTCAGCAGCGTATGCAAGACTATCTGAATGACCTGTCGGGCGTGGATAGCATCATCAACGAAGGCTGCGAGGCGGCACGCGATGTCGCGCAGGATACCATTGAAGAGGTACGCAAGGTCATGGGATTGCCGGGATGACAGGATTGAAAAACGCATCGAACCAGTCGGAAATGCCGTTTGCCCTGGTGCAGGGTGAGCCGCTCACTTTAATTCCGGTAGATTTATACATACCACCCGATGCGCTGACGGTATTTCTCGAAGCCTTCGAAGGCCCGCTGGATTTATTGCTGTATCTAATCAAGCGACAGAATATCGATATTTTAAATATTCCAATCGCGGTAATTACCCGGCAATACATGGAATATATCGAGCTGATGGGAGAACTCGAACTTGAACTCGCCGCTGAATACCTGGTGATGGCTTCGATGCTGGCCGAAATAAAATCCCGTATGTTGTTACCCAGGCCGATCGAATCTGTCGATGAAGACGACCCGCGCGCCGAATTAATCCGTCGATTACAGGAATATGAGCAGTTTAAAAAAGCGGCCGAGGACCTCGATGCGATCGATCGGCTGGAGCGAGATATTCATCTCACCGATATAAAAATTCCTCAGATCGAGATTAAAATGCCCTTGCCCGAGGTGCAGATCAAGGATTTATTAATCGCATTTCGTGACGTCGTAAACCGCGCAGAGCAGTTCGCCAGCCATCACCTGGAGCGTGAACCGCTTTCTGTGCGGGATCGAATGGTGATTGTACTGAATAAAATCAGCGCCGATCGATTTACCAGTTTTGAAGACTTTTTCGAAATTGACGAGGGACGCATGGGCGTCGTGGTGAGTTTTCTCGCGATCCTGGAACTGCTCAAGGAGTCGCTGATCGAGCTGGTGCAAAGTGAAGCCTATGCGCCTATCTATATCAAGGCCAGATCATAAATGGAATCGATCATCGATGAATAATGATAAGTTAAAGCCAATACTGGAAGCCCTGTTTGCTGCCGCGGACAGGCCGCTGTCGGTGAACCAGATATCCGATCTGTTTGGCGGCGATATCGACCAGCCGAGTAAGGACGATATCAGAAAAGCGATCGATGAAATCGGTGGGCAATATCAGGATAGTGGCATGGAGCTCAAACAGGTTGCCTCCGGATTTCGATTTCAGGTTAAACCAGCATACGAAAGCTGGGTATCTCGTTTGTGGGATCAGAAACCGCCACACTATTCACGCGCGATGCTGGAAACCCTGGCGCTAATTGCCTACCGGCAACCGATCACTCGCGGTGAAATTGAAGATATCCGTGGCGTTAGTGTGAGTACTAATATGATTAAAACGCTGCTAGAGCGGGAGTGGGTTAAACCACTCGGGCATAAAGACGTACCGGGAAGACCCACGCTTTATGGCACCACCCGCTCGTTCCTCGATTATTTTAATATCAAGTCCCTGAACGAGTTACCGGCCCTGTCCGAAATCAGCGAACTTGATCGTTACACACCCGAGTTTACCTTCGTCGAAAAAAGCGAAACCGAAATTCCATTGCCCCTTGCCGAATAGATTTGTGCATCGCCGAGGCTGAACGCGTAAAAAGTGCATTTTTAGGGGTGCCCATGGAACGAATCCAGAAATTGCTGGCACACCAGGGCGTCGCCTCCAGGCGCCAGGTCGACCTGATGTTGCAACAGGGTCGCATTACTGTGGATGGTAAACCCGCAAAACCGGGTGACCAGATCAATGGTAAAGAAAAAATTGCCCTCGATGGTAAATTACTCCGCATGGTTAATCTCGAATCCAGGCCGAAGCTGATGATGTATCATAAACCGGTTGGGCAGGTGTGTACCCGCGCAGACCCCGAGGGGCGCCCGGACGTGTTTCAAAACCTGCCAAATCTGGTGCAGGGGCGTTGGGTCAGTATT
Organism: Pseudomonadota bacterium; assembly: GCA_022545625.1. Classification (GTDB taxonomy): domain Bacteria; phylum Pseudomonadota; class Gammaproteobacteria. The sequence goes on along the minus strand of JACZQS010000208.1, from coordinate 1,115 downwards.
GGTCGCCTGGACATCAACACCAGCGGTTTGATCCTGTTTACCAACCATGGCGAGCTGGCCAACCGGTTAATGCACCCATCGTATGAAATCGAGCGTGAATATGCGGTGCGGGTACACGGTGCGGTGAACACCGATATGCTGCGTCAACTGAGTCAGGGTGTAGAACTGAATGATGGCATGGCCAAGTTTGATCGAATCATCGATAGTGGCGGTGAGGGTACCAACCACTGGTACCACGTGGTTTTGAAAGAAGGTAAAAATCGCGAGGTGAGACGGTTATGGGAGTCGGTCGGGGTCGAAGTCAGCCGCCTGGTCCGTGTTCGCTACCACAGTTTTAATTTACCGAAATGGCTAAAACCCGGTAAATACCGCCTGTTCGACGATGAAGTCGTGAAACGGCTCTATAATAATCTGAAACTTGACTACCAGCATTCAGCCAAATCATCCCATACCAGGCATCGCAAACGATGATTGCCGGGACAAATTCTAGCAATCGATGGCACATCGACGACAACTTAATCGGGTAGCCAGGAGATGACCACAAAAACACTCGCGCAATGGAGTAAATCGGTACTGCCTGATAATTTTAAGCAGGTAAGCAAACAAACCCTGGTAATCCAGCAATTCCTGATGGAACACCTGCCCGAGCCAATTAATCAACAGGTATCGGTAATCAATTTCTCAGCGGAAGAAATTGTCGTCGCAACCTCTAGTCCCCAGGTAGCCAATTACCTCAGATTATATGTTGCCGAGGTTCAGCAACAAATTCAGGAGACTTTCCAGTTGAGTCAAAAGTTAACAATTCGTACCACCCCCGCTTCATTGCTGGAAATTGAGCGACCCCCGGATTTAGGTAAACCGACAAAAGTGTCGAACCAAACAACCGAGAATATTAGCCGCAGCGCCGGCTGGATAGAAGATGAAAATTTAAAACAGTCGCTGGAATCGCTGGCGAACACGCTCAAGGACAAAACTAAATCAAAAGGGTAGGGTGAAAACTGGTGAATGAATAAAACTGGGGGAGGCTCAGTCTAACCCCTTGTTTATTGACTTCAATATCGATTTTTAAAATATGCCTTTCAGCAATTAATTAAGTAAGAGAAATTGGCTCCCCG
>JACZQS010000207.1 GCA_022545625.1 Pseudomonadota bacterium | reverse complement strand
GTTTGAACGGTATCATGATATTGAGCAGCAGGAAATTTTTGAAGTTTTCCAGTTGGTCGAAGTAATTGACATTGATGTAGCGCACCAGGTCACCCCAAAATGAGCCTGTGGTAATTTGCCAGCTTTCCGGGTAGTTATTCAGAATTGGAAAATAGATACCCAGCATCCAGGTAATTCCGACAATACTCACAAACAGGATTTTATGCGGGTGCTGCGCCCAAAGGCTTTGCGGTACAGTGCTATGCAAAGGCGGTGGCCGATTGGCATAGGCCTGACTGATCCGATCGAGCGCAATTGCCAACAGGGTAATGGCCACACCTGCCTCGATACCCTCACCAATCTTGAGCCGCCTGAGTGCAGTTAACACATCGAATCCAAGTCCCCCGGCGCCTATCATCGACGCGATGATCACCATATTCAAAGACAGCATTACCACCTGGTTGACACCAACCATGAGCGAGTGTTTAGCCGAAGGCAATAGCACCTTCGACATTAATTGCCGTCGCGTGCAACCTGCCATCGAGCCAGCCTCGACCACCTCCGCACTGACCTGTTCAAGCGCCAACAGCGTAACTCGCACCATCGGTGGCATTGAATAGATAATCGTCGCTATCATGGCCGACACCGGACTAAAGCCAAATAGCAGCAACACAGGAACCAGGTAGGCGAACACCGGAACGGTTTGCATCAGATCGAGCACAGGTATCAGAACAGCACGAAAACGGGCTGAGCGGTGACCGACGACACCCAGCATCACGCCGCCTGCAATGCCGATCGGAACAGCGATGATAATCGAGCTCAGCGTTATCATGGCACTGTCCCATTGACCAAATACCACCAGATAAGAGAAGCAGGCTCCAGCCAGCAACGATAGCTTCCAATCCTGGGCGTAGTGGCCTAGCAGCATCACGCCGGCAATCAATGCGACCCAGGAAATGCGTGGAAACACTTGCACCGCATAGCTGCCGACACCGCTCAGAAAACCAGTGGACAACAGGCTCTTGACAAGCAGGTAAGGTTGTTCGACCAACCAGGCGATCGATCGAGTGAATTCTTTAAAGGTAAACAGGCCGAGATCGAAATCGTTTATCAGCCATTTCATGAACCTGGTTATCCAGCCGGCCAATGGTATTTGCCATGCGCGGGGATATTCAAATGCCCAGGGTAGCGACTCTCTAGCGACCAGTAACAGGACTGTGCCCGCTATCAGGGCCAGCCATAGCACAATCCATCGATTGCCTGGGTTAGGCATTGGGCTGGCTGCCGTATACACGGCGTTGGTCATTTTTTAGCTGGCGGTGCCGACAACAGGTCCACCACGACTTCGCGTGGCAGGGCCCCGATAGTTTCGCCTTGCTCGTTGTGCACGGCAAATACTGCACCGTGATCGGCACTTAGTATTTTATTTAGCTGTGCGTCGATAGCTACCCGTGCCTGTACGATACCTGCAAATGTGTCCGAGCCAACGTCACGCATCAGGGCTTCGGCGCTCAGTACTTTGGCACGTGGGATACCCCGGGTGAATTCTTCAACATAGTCGGTGGCAGGATTGAGCACGAGTTGTTCCGGAGTGCCTATCTGAATAATGGCGCCATCTTTCATTATCGCAATTCGATCAGCGAGCCGGATTGCCTCCTCAAAGTCGTGGGTAATGAAAACGATAGATTTACGCAATACATTTTGCAAACGCAAAAACTCATCTTGCATCTCGCGCCGAATCAACGGATCGAGCGCCGAGAACGGCTCATCGAGAAACCAGATATCGGGCTCGCCAGCCAACGAACGCGCAATACCCACTCGCTGTTGCTGACCACCCGAGAGTTCTCGCGGGTAATACCGCTCGCGATCATCGAGACCCACGAGCTTGATTACTTTCAGCGCGCGCTGTTCGCGAACTGCCTTCGGTATGCCTTGGACCTCCAGCGGCAGGGCGACGTTACCGAGTACTGTGCGGTTGGGTAACAGCGCAAAATGCTGGAACACCATCCCCATTTTATGGCGCCGAAGATCGATTAATTCTTTTTCGCTCACTTTCATTAAATCTTGCGAGTCGAATTGAATTACACCTGCACTGGGTTCAATCAGTCTGGTCATGCAGCGCAACAAGGTGGATTTTCCCGAACCTGACAAACCCATGATGACAAAGATTTCGCCTTCGAAGACATCAAAGCTGGCATCACAAACCGCCTTGATATAGTCCCCTCTGTCGAGTGAGTCCTGGTCTACGTTGCCATTGGAGTCGAACAGCGATTTTACATCGTTGCCAAATATCTTCCACACATGCCTGCAACTCAATTTGACCGCTAGATCTTTGGAATCAGCATCCGTTGTTTGTGGCGCAGAAGGGTGTGACATGTATACTTCTCACGGATTAAACAGGAGTATTGCCGACTAAAAAAGTTGGTAGACCAGGCTAAGCTTCCCAGCCCACCACTCGCTGTTATCAAACTTTACTGGATCCAGGCCATCCAGGTGGATTTGTTGTCCGCCATCCATTTTGCCACCGTGCCGTCCACCGACTTTCCTTCAAGATCAACTTCGACGATCATCTGGCTCATCGCTGAATTGTCTATGCGGAAATTGCGCACTGCCTGGTAAGCACCCGGCCATTTCTTTTCGCCGCCCTTCCAGCCTACCTTCTTGATCCAGCCGAAGGGTTTACCGCAGTCATAAGCCATATTCGGATTCATCCCCCAACTCGGGTCCTCGTAACAGTCATCGGTATATTCGGGGAACTCGACCCACTCACCTTCATATTTTGCGACTGCCCAGTGTGGTGCATAAATCCACAATAATACAGGTGCCTTACGTTGAACAGCCGATTCCAGTTCCGCGAAAAGTGCGGCGTCGGTACCTGCGTGAACTACTTCGAAGTTCAGTCCCAATGCCTCGACACGCTCGTCATCAAATCCTGCCCAGGTAACCGGGCCACCAAGATAACGTCCCTTCGGCGCTGTTTCAGCTGTAGAAAAGGCTTTGGCACATTTGTTCAATGCTTTCCAGTCGGGCAATCCAGGGCAGCGTTCTTTCATGTACAACGGATACCACCATTCCTCCTTGGCATCCATCCCGGTTTCGCCAAGGTCCAGGGTTTTGCCGGTCTTCAGCGACTCGTCCATTGCCTGTTTACCCGTGGTCTCCCACATTTCCATGGCAATGTGCAGGTCTCCGGATTCTAGCCCGGCAAATTGTGCAATGTAATCTGCCTGAACATATTCGATGTTGTATCCAGCCTTTTTCAGCACCTCTCCCATGATATGGGTAGTTAAATACTGGCCGGTCCAGTCATGAATGGTCAGTTTTATTGGATCCCTCGACTCCACCGCGGCAATTGCCGGTAGTGTCAGGGTCATGAAAATTCCGATAAGCAGGGTTTTGATTAGTTGGTTACTATAATTATTGTTCATGTCTTCTCCTCTAGATTGGTTGCGTACAGCGGTTATTTTTTTAGTACGTGCACATCTTTTCGCAAATTTCCCCGATGATGTCAACGGAAATTGACGAGATCCCGGTAGCCAGGCATATATTTGGAGTGGTGCACCAGGACCGAACAATAGGGCTGCCTTTGGGTTATCTATTTAATTCCAATGTCATTCACATGTTGATCAAAGGCCGCGCTTGTCATCAGCGATTTACATCGATCGAAGCGTTCAATCGAATAAGCCCAAAAATCTTCGGCCTGGTTACCATCACTATGCTGGATCAACCCCCAAAGGGTCCAAAGCAAATCACACATGGCTTTATATATGGTCATGCGTGCGATTTCGGACCTACCGGGTTCTCCGCCACAGTAAGCCCAGATTAACTCAAGATCCTGCTCAGGCGTGAACCCGGCTTCTACCGACAGATCTCCCAGGTCCCACAGCGGATCATTCATACCAGAGTACTCCCAGTCTACGATCCACATTCGCTCGCCGGAATCGAGGAAATTCTCACACAAGGGGTCACAATGACAAGGCACCAGATCGACTGGATTACGATGCAAAGCTTCGCGCACCGGATGAGCAGCCCTGACCAGGTCAAAGTACCCCTCGGGCAGTTCGGCCTTACGCTCGTCGAGAACTTTCAGATATTCATCGATCATGGCGAAAAGTTCGAAACGAAACTGGAACGCCTCAGGAAAGCTGTGCATCTGTTTCAATGCCTTAGCCGCGCGTGCTGCTGATCTCTCCCTGTTGCTGAATTCATCCGGGGTCATGGTTACGATGTCATCTATATGGCGTGTCAGCATGACACCGGATTTCGTGTTGGAATAAATCACTTCGGCCGAGACACCCGCTCGGGCAGCTACCCTGGCGTTGTGAATCTCAACGGATCGGTCGATATATTGCTCGGTCCCCTTACCCGGGATACGCAGTACGTAGCGGTCCTTACCCATATCAATTTTGAAAACCAGGTTGGTTAAACCGCCCAGCCTTTGCGTCGTGTAACTGTCAGCAGCTAATCCCCTAAAGTCTGGTATGCTTGTCAGTACTCGATGGACCTCTGGCAAACTGCCTTTCATTTCCCCGTCCTTTTTCTATTGTTAGTCATTCTTATATTAGGCCTCCACACCGATAGAATCATCAGCTATCCCTGCCTGCAAGTGTCACCCACACACCTGGTGCTTGAATTTATTCAATCCCGCCTGCGAACAGGTTGCTGCGCCTGACAGCGAAACCCGTCTTATAATCCGTTTCAGAAAGGCAATATGTCATTTATACTGCATACACAGTCTCCGTATCAGGATATCGTCGACCATGAAACCGTCTCAAATACCGGTTATCGACATTGCCGAGCTCGGTAATCGCAAAACCCAGGCCGCTGTGAATGATGCCTGCCGGGAATGGGGTTTCTTCCAGGTGGTCAACCACGGCTTAGAGCCTGGGGTGATCGCTGCACTACAAAACGAAATGAGCCTGTTCTTTGCACAACCCACCAAGGTCAAACGGGAGATTTCACGAACAACGGATAACCCCTGGGGGTTTTTCGACCAGGAGCTGACCAAAAATACCCGCGATTGGAAAGAAATTTTCGAC
>JACZQS010000007.1 GCA_022545625.1 Pseudomonadota bacterium | reverse complement strand
ACGGTCCGCCCCTTTGGGGCCCTGTTGGACTCGGTGTTCGACCGCCTTGGGGAGGCCGCTATTTTCCTGGGCCTGGTAATACATGGCCTGCGGTCGGGCTTCAGCGAAGATTACCGGCTTTTCTTCATCACGGTCATGGTGCTGGCTCTGATCTTCTCCCAGGGGGTCAGCTATCTAAGGGCCAGGGGCGAAGGGTTGGGAGTGTTCACCCAGGCCGGAATCATGACCCGTCCCGAGCGGGGGGTCCTGCTGGCCGCCGGCCTGCTCGCACTGGAATTGGAAAAAGGGGACCGAGTCGGCATTTGGGCCCCCAACCGCCCCGAATGGCTGTTGACCCAGTTCGCCACGGCCCGGATCGGGGTGATTCTTGTGAACATCAACCCCGCCTACCGCCTGACGGAGTTGGAGTATTCCCTGAACAAGGTCGAGTGCAAGGCTATCGTGTTGGCGCCGTCATTCAAGAGCAGTGATTACGTGGAAATGATGCAAACCCTGGCGCCTGAACTGGAGAGATGCGAGCCGGGTAGCTTGCAGGCTGCCAAGTTTCCCCACCTGCGCACGGTCGTTCGCATGGGCGACGCATAGCGGATAGAGTGAGAACGCCAGCCCGCCAAACAGCCCCACGGCTATTAAAAATAACCAGTCATTCGGCGCCGGTGGCACCCATCCAAACAGTACAATTCCAATGGCACTGACAATAATTCCAAACAGGGAAAAGTAAAAAGTGATGCATAACGGGTCGTCTTTAACGCTCAGGTAACGAATGATGATGGTTGTAAATCCGATTAAAAGGGCTGCGATTAGCATAAACAAACTACCGCTTTGCAGGATTCCCACGCCGGGCCGAACCACGATCAACATGCCTATAAATCCAGCAACTACTGCCGCCCAGCGATGCCTTCCTACCTTTTCGCCGAGTATTAATACCGATAGGGCGGTCATGAACAACGGTGTGGTATTCAGAATTGAAATGGCCTCAGCCAGGGGCATTAATGAAAATGCGTAAAATGCAAAACCCATGGCTGAAACTCCAAGCAGGCTACGAAGTAAATGCATTTTCGGTTGTTGAGTTTTTAAAACCTTAAACCCGCCGCGCGAATAGATGATAACCGCTACCGGAATCGTCGCCACCAGACAACGAAAAAACATGATCTGCTGGGTGGGATAGGTACTTCCTAACCACTTAACCGTCGCGTCCATCATCGAAAACAGTAAGACGCTGAGCAACATCGCGCTGATGCCGAGAATAGGATTGTGCGCCTGCTGGCGGGTTAATATTAAATTTTGCATGTTCTAATCTAATCTGAAGATCGGAAAATTTAGATCGCCTGGAAAGCTACCCCGCGAGCGCACCGTGTGCCCTGGAATTCCCCTGTGGGCTACGCCCTGTCTTGATCTAACTGGATGACTCTGAACCTGCGCCAGCATCCGGGATACTGGTGCAATATGCAGGCTAGTTGACTATAAGGTCTGAAGAATGGCAACCAGTTATTTTACAATCGCATCATTATCGTCAGCCTGGTACTACTAGTAGGGTAGGGCTGATAAATCTGGGTTCCCCTGCCGATCAATTATTAATCCGGTTTAAATTACTGGTGATTTTGGAATAAATGTGAATACTCGTGGTTCCGTCTGAATGGGCGATATTGCATAATTACCAGCTTCCCCTGAAGGAGTCATATTTGAAGTTTACTGTTGAAGAATTTCGCGCCTGGAAAAATAAAAAGGTCACGCTACTGGGCATGTCGGGCGTAGGCAAATCATATTTATCGGCTAAATTGCATGGCACCGACTGGTTTCATTATTCGGGAGATTATCGCATTGGAACCCGCTACCTGGATGAGCATATCCTCGATATGATCAAGCAGCAGGCGATGCAGGTACCATTTTTGAAGGATTTACTCCGTAAAGACTGGATTTATTTTCGCAATGTTATCCGCGTCAACGACCTGGGTCCGGTATTGAGCTTTGTCGGCAAACTGGGTAATCCAGAGCTCGGTGGTGTCGAGTTGGGCGATTTCATTCAACGCCAGGCTATTTATCGCCAGGCCGAGGTCGACGCGATGCTGGATGTGCAGGAATTTATTCAGAAAGCACAGGATATTTACGGTTACGCGCACTTTATTAACGATGTGGGCGGTAGTATTTGCGAGATTGACGAACCGGGTATGATCGAGTCGTTAATTGATTGTACGATGATCCTTTATATCAAGATTACTGACCAGGAACAGGAGGATGTTCTAATTCAACGATCCCAGAGCTCCCCCAAACCACTGTATTACCGACCTGAATTCCTGGAAGAACAACTAGCCATTTATTTACAGGAAAACGGCATTCAATATGCTGCACAGATTGATCCGGATGAATTTTCACGCTGGATATTTCCGCACCTGTTCCATTCACGCATTCCCCTCTATGATGCCATTGCGCAACACGGCTACACGGTAACCTCGGACGAGGCTGCACAGGTGGAGAATGAGGATGACTTTCTGCAACTACTGGAACTCGCTATCGAGAGGCAAGACTGATGCCGTTGGTCGCCCATAATAATCTGCCCACTTATGAGAAACTGTCCGGGGAGGGGATCAATATCCTCAAACCAGATTTCGCATTTCAGCAAGATATCAGGGAGCTACATATCGGCTTGCTGAATATGATGCCCGATGCTGCACTGGCTGCCACTGAGCGTCAGTTTTTCCGGCTCATTGCCGAGAGTAATCCTATCGCACAGTTTTATGTGCATCCCTTTACGCTTGATGATTTACCGCGGGGTAAGTCTGCCCGGGCGCATATCGATCAGTATTATGAGAGTTTTGAGCAGTTGCGCAAACAGGGACTGGATGCGTTAATTATCACCGGCGCCAACGTCGTCGGCAACGAACTGCCGAACGAACCTTTCTGGAATTCCCTGATCGAAGTTGTCAACTGGGCCGATGAGAATGTAACATCGACCTTATGCTCCTGCCTGGCGACCCACGCGGTACTCGAGTTTCGATACGGACAAAAAAGGGAGATGCAGGGCTTTAAAAAATGGGGTGTATTCGAGCATACCGTGATCGATCCGCACCATCCGCTGGTGGCAGATATCAATACCAGGTTTGATGTGCCCCACTCACGCTGGAATGCGATATTTCCAGAACAGTTTGAGGCAGCCGGGTTGAAATTGCTGGTCACCGGCGACGATGGCTGTGCGCACCTTGCCACCAGCCCGGATGGCTTTCGTACGGTATTTTTTCAGGGCCACCCGGAATACGATTCGATCTCATTGTTAAAAGAATATAAGCGCGAAATCGACCTCTATACCAGCGGTGAAACTAAAATCTACCCACCCCTTCCGGATAATTACTTTAGCGAATTTATCGCGGCAATATTAAGCGAATACCGTATGCGGGTAATTATATCGATGCAGGACAACACTGAATTGCCGGAATTTCCCGAATCATTGATCTTGAGCCATTTGCATAACACCTGGCACGATTCCGCCTGTGCGGTAGTCGGTAGATGGATAGGATTGATATACCAGATTACGCACCGGGATCGGGATAAACCATTTATGGACGGCATAGATGTGAACAACCCGTTAAACCTATGATCGCTGGCAGGCGGTTTGAGAAGGATGATACCCCTGAATCGGTATTGAATTTTAACCGGGCTAAGTGATCATATATACGGCTAATCGATAAATGTAATCCTATGGTCATGCGATTCCTGATAATTTTACTGCTGCAGTTTAATCTTGCCGCCGTGTATGCAGCCGAGATTCAGCCCGGCGTTATGTTGGGGGCAAAAACTGCAGAAACCCCTCACTGGTTTAAGGAAAGTTTCCTCGAATTCGAAGAAGATGTCGCCGAGGCGGCCGCGGACGGGAAGCGGGTAATGATTTTTTTCCATCAGGAAGGTTGCCCCTATTGCGCGAGACTGGTGGAGAAAAGTTTCAATCATCCCGACATTGAAGCCTATATACGAAAAAACTTTGATGGCATTTCGATCAACCTGTGGGGTGATCGCGAGGTAGTCAGTATTGGCGACCAGGACTTTACCGAGAAGACATTTGCCGCGGCATTAAGAGTGCAATACACACCGACCCTGATATTCCTCGATGAACGGGGAAAAACAGTACTGCGCCTGGATGGCTATTATGCCCCCGACAAATTCCAGACTGCACTGCGTTACGTTGCTGAACATTATGAAACTAAGGTCAAATTTAGCCAGTTTATGCTGGATCAGTATCGATCAACCACGGATAGCCTGATCGATGAAGACTTCTTTGCACAAACTAGCCAGCTTGATCACTTGATCGAGCAATCAGGCTCACCGCTCGCGGTTTATTTCGAATCGGGCGACTGCGACGAATGTCGAATTTTGCACAACCAGATACTGACTGACCCACCGACCCGGCGTTTGGTAGCAAAAATGCAAAACCTGCAATTCGATATTCGCTCTGAGGAAGAAATTACCCTGCCCAACGGGCAAAAATCAACGGTCAATCAGTGGGTAGATGAGCTCGATATCGCTTACACGCCCTCGGTGGTATTTTTTGATACTAATGGCGTCGAGGTGATGCGCATCGGGGCATTCCTGAAAACATTTCACTTTCAGTCGGTGTATGACTATGTGTTACAAAAGGCATATTTGCACGAACCCAGTTTCCAGCGATACCTATCGGAACGGGCCGAGAAAATTCGCGAGGCCGGGTTTGACACCAATATCTGGAGTTACCAGTCCAGTCACGAGTAACTGTTAAATCCAATACTCACGGACGAAATTAGTCCGCTGCCAGTCGGCACTGGGCCCAGGATTGTTAATTTTCGAAATATTAAAATGAGACCCAGGTCTCATTATTCGCCGATCAACTATTTATAATGATCGACGTACCCCCATAGATTTATCTTGTGTGTTTACCCCATTTTATATGGGGTTTTTTTTGGCCACCTGGTTTTTCTACAATACCTAATCTTATCCACATCGGTTTGGTTAGATAGCGCATCGCAAGCATGGCACAATAGCCCTAATCACTATTTCCCAGGCAGGTATCCGATACCGTGAATCAGGACAGCGATCACGAAAAAATAAGACAGGAGTTTCAGGCCCTGCGAGATAGCCTGAAGACAGTTCAGTTGGCAACCATTGATTCAGACGGAAATCCACAAGCGAGTTATGCCCCCTGTGTCTGGATCGAAAATGACTGTTACTTGTATCTTAGTGAACTGGCCAGGCATACACAGAATTTAATAGCCAATCCCGCTATTAGCCTGCTGCTGATCGAAAGCGAGGAAAAGAGTAAAAACCTTTTTTCCAGGCGGCGAATCATGTTGCAGGGTGAGGTGAGTACAATCGGTCGCGATTCGAACCAGTTTGCGATCATCATGGCCGAGTTCAAAAGCCGATTTGGCGACTTCATCGATGTCATCGAACCCCTTCAGGACTTCCATCTGTTTCAGATAAATCCTCAAAGCGGTCGTTTTATCCGGGGTTTCGCCCAGGCCTATGATCTTGTTGGCCCGGGGCTGAGGGAATTTAAGCACATCGATATGCAAAGTCGTTAAGGGGTTGATGATATTTCCCGCAGGCCGGAAATGGAGCCCGGCTTTTTCGCAATTTGTAAGTTCTCGGGAAATGATTCACGGTCTTGTCGAACCAGACCATGGAACCACCATGATGGTAACTACCTTGTCCGCTCAGTCAGCCAATATTGAGACCTATCAGGGCTAAATAAAACAAAAATATGGTAGCAACTTTAAGGTGCCTGTGGTTTACTAGGGTCAGTTAATAGCTGTGGCCTATGGCCGATTAGCAATTGACGAGGCACTTGATAGTTAAATCATCAAAGCCAAACAACTGGAGGAGACTGCTGCGCAAAAAAAACAATTATAGCAGCTAGGACGAGAAAGGCGCCCGTAGGCGCCTTTTTTTATGCGCGGCATGTTTTCCCTGACTATTTAATACGGCTTGTTAAAATGGCCGGGGAGAGCAGCATTAAAATTTATGATCAAACCTTAAACCTTTAATCTTTCGATTTGGCCTTTATGCCTGCAATTTCATCACACGATCAGCACATTTCTCATTGGCTATTATTATGCCTGTCACTGATTTTTGTGATGGTGATACTAGGCGGAGTCACCCGACTTACCGGGTCAGGCCTGTCGATGGTTAACTGGCATCCCATCCATGGCATGGTCCCGCCACTCACTTCCGGTCAATGGCTCGAGGAGTTTGGCAATTACCAGCAATCGCCCGAATACCAGAAGATAAATCGCGATATGAACGTCGACGAGTTTAAATCGATATTCTGGTTTGAATATACACATCGGATGATGGGTCGCCTGATTGGCCTGGTATTCCTGTTGCCCTTCCTGTTTTTCTGGTGGCAAAATAAAATCAGGCCAGGGTTAACGCCAAGATTAATTATCATGTTTCTACTCGGTGGCCTACAGGGCTTGCTCGGTTGGTATATGGTCAAGAGCGGACTGGCAGCTAATCCGCACGTCAGCCAATATCGACTTACGGCACACCTGCTCAGTGCCATCTTGATTTACGGTTTCATACTCTGGACGATACTCGATTTGAAACAAAGCCTGCCCTATCAGAAAATCCATCAATCAACCGTGGCAGCCTGGCGGAAGATTTCGCTGGGGTTGATTACTCTATTACTGATTACGATAGTGTCCGGTGGGTTCGTCGCCGGCTTGAAGGCCGGGGTGATTTTCAATACCTTCCCGCTGATGGGGGGCGAATGGATTCCCGAAGGCGTGGCGGCATTGTCCCCCTGGTATCTGAACCTGTTTGAAAATAAGGTAACCGTACAGTTCGGTCACCGCTTATTGGCAATGACCACAGGGTTGATGCTCTTCGTATGGTATATCAAGGGCCGTATTGAATTCGAAAATCCAGTCCTAAAACGCAGTTTTAAACTGGTTGGCATGATGGTAATAATCCAGCTCCTACTCGGTGTATCGACCCTGCTGATGCAGGTTCCAGTATGGTTGGGTGCGATGCACCAGGCCGGCGCACTGTTATTGTTCAGCGCCATGCTAATCAATGTACACAGTTTGACTCGGCAGTAGTTCCAGGGAATCTCTGATCGAGTCTGGGCGAATCATATTGGGATACAAAATGATTAAGGTCGAGGCGCGGAACACAAGTAATAGCAGGGCTATTGCTAAGTTTCGCAACATCGAGTTTAATTATTTTGTGCCCAAGATGGTCGTTCATGACTTGATCAGAGGTTCCCTAGTACTCGTTCATTGAGATATCGCATTGAACGATTACCAGCGCTACCGATGACAATGATACTTGAGCCCCTGCCGCTCTAAAAATTCTTCGGCATACTTACCCTGCAGCATGGCCAGTGTAGCGATGATACCGGCATCGGTGCAGGTATCGGCACCGACCGTGACTGAACGCGGCGAGCCCTCCACCGGCCATCCTGTCTTTGGATTAAGAATGTGCCCGTAGCGTTTGCCCCGATGAAGAATATAGCGATTGGCATCGCCGCTGGTCGCGATCGCACCCCGACGCATCTTTAACATCGACGAAGCCTGTTGACTGCGATCTGGATCTTCTATACCAATGAACCATTGCTCCCCGCTTTGGCGCATTCCCGTGATCGCAATATCGCCCCCGAGGTTGATCAGGATGCCAGGTTTATACTGGTTTCGCAGTAAGCCCGTAATTTGGTCGACCGCGTACTCCTTGCCAATCCCGCCGAGGTCGATCTGCATGCCCTCGGGCAATTTCAGGCGCTTTTTATCGTAGCTAATACGATCCAAACCAATAAAAGGCAGCAGTTCATCGACCTGTCGTTGGGTGGGCACGGGGTGCTTCCCGTCAAACCGCCAGATTTTTTGTAAAATTCCGGAAGTGATATCAAACAGACCTTCACTGAGGTCGTAGCATTGAAAAGCGAACGCGATCAGGCGATCGGCCTCGGCGTCAAGTTCAACGAATTCACCGGGCGAATGATTGATCTGGTATATCAGGTTACCATCGAGGTAGCGGCTGAATTTGTGCTCAATACGCGTGGCCTCGCCTACAGCACAGGCAGCTATTTCATGCGCCAGCGCTAAATCCTGGGAGTCGATCAATACTTCGCAGGGACTGGCCATGCACCGAAATCTGATCCTGGTAATTCGATTGTCAATACTGATACTGAAGTCAGGCATAGACTCTTTCACTTCGATTACCATAGAAATGCATAATTAAACTGGATAATAGTCGCATCTACATCCGGGTATAAATTCTGATTGACTAATTGTCCAATGGCTACATCGGGATGACTTTCGCCAGACTGCGTGTATCGTTCTAGTCGAATCGACCAGTTATTATTTTTATTGCCGCTATAACCAAACTTGACACCGATTGTTTGCGTGGTCAGTTCGCCGAGTCGATAATCTGCTGTAACAGTTCCAGGAATAGCATCGCCGTCGAGCAGGAAATAACGGTAAAAGTGCGCCGCGCTCTGCTCATAATAGCGAATACCTGGCTGTATGAAATATCCATTATTCAGGCGCCAGCGATAACTGACATCGACCGTATGCGAGTCAATTCCCCAGTCATCGCTCATAAAGCGATAAGAAATGCTAAAGATGTCCCGGTTGGTTAATTGTTTTTTATAACGCGAATAAAGAGCAGATCTCTGTCTCGTATCGGGCCTGTTTTCGTATATTTGATCTACAGGCTCACCCTCGTTAGGGCCTGCTGTTGAATCGACCACCGAGACCAGTTTGTAGGGATCATTCAGGTAACCATCGGCCAGGCTGAGCGACAAATTAAACTGGACCAGGCTGCTCCGATCGATGATCTGGGTCACACCTAACAACAGGTCATAAACTTGTTTCTGTTTGCTGTCCCCATCTCGCAGTATCGGCGGCGACGAATCAGGGTCCTGCGACGACAGGGGCAGGGGGGCACCGCCCTCTGGTTCGATCCAGTCTAATTCGATGTTAGCTCCAATGGTATAAGAAGTATTTCTTAAATTGGTGTCCCAGGTCCAGCTTGCATTACCGGCAATCGAGGTAAAATCATATTCCTTCGAAATATTAAATCCGAGATTACGCCGAAGAGTCCGCTTGATCGGTTTGTCCCAACCCAGAGAGAATTGCGCACGGGTATCAAAAAATGTAGGGTCGAGCGGTGTTTCGTTAGCGGCGACGACGTAAGTATCATTGCCTGAGGGCGTACTAAAAGTCTGCACCTGGGTGGATGGCACTGCTCCAGATGCCGATGCCCCGGTCAGGCTATCGAGGGTAAATTTAAGCTTGAGGAATTCATCGTCGCTTAATTCCTTTTTCATGCCCAGAATGGGTTCAATCGCAGTGACGCGGTCTTTTTCGCTATAGTACATTACCGCGGTTTCGATATCCCATTGAGACTCTGCCTGCGCCGTTGGTAAACCGAGCAACGAACAGCTTGCAAGCGAAAGCGCGCCGGTCAGCTTGCGCTTTAGTTGCATCCACAACCACCGCCGGCAAACCCCTGCCCGCCGCTGGAAGCCTCCTTGCTAAAATAGATATGTGCGTCCACCGCAATATCCAGGCTATCGGCGTCCATCGCCATTTCTTGCTGGGCATGAATATCCCGCTGCCAGGGTTTAACCCCAAGACCCGAGCACGACGCTAACAATAATACCGACACTAGCGCCAGGTATTGGAATCTACGATGAAAAGAGGAAACCGGGTTGATAATTGTGATCATCAGGGGAGTCTAGGTTTTGTCATTAATATCCTTGCCTTGCTACTATCGACCATGCAATTGGACATTCATCCCATATTTAAACTATATTGATATGAAATCTCGTTCAAGCCTGGTACTCCTTATTTATAATTAATTAAGTATTCTCAAAGAGGTATGCATCGTGGATCAATTAGAGAAAAATAAAAAGACGGTAACAGATTTCTATGATCTGATGTTCAATCAAAATAAGCCCCGCGAGGCCATCATGCGCTATGTCGGAGCAGAATACATTCAACATAATCCCCATGTGCCCGAAGGCAAGGACGCATTCATCTCATATTTTGAACGCATGGCCAGGGAATACCCCGGTAAAAAAGTTAGTTTCAAGCGAATAATTGCCGAGGGTGACCACGTGGTATTGCATTGTCATCAGGAGTGGCCTACCGACCAGAACCGCGATTGGGCCGGTATAGATATCTTTCGGCTGGATGCCTACGGCAAGATTGTCGAACACTGGGACGTGCTCCAGCCCGTTCCAGACAAATTGGCACATTCGAATACAATGTTCTAGGTGTAAATGTGTCCGGCCTGCCCGGGCAATCAGGCTTGGCTAAAGCTGGGCTATTAATTTGAACATTGGTTTTAAAACGGAGTATTGATGAATTTAGAAATGTGGTTAGCATTTACCCTGGCATCAACAATTTTGCTGATTATTCCCGGGCCAACAATTCTTACTGTCATTAGTTATTCCGTGTCACACGGGTATAGAGCGAAAGTGCCCCTGATCATTGCCGTAGCACTGGGCGATTCAACCGCGTTAGCGCTCTCTTTACTGGGACTGGGCGCACTCCTGGCCGAATCTGCATTTTGGTTCCAGGTAGTTAAATGGGCGGGCGGGTTATATCTTTTATATTTAGGAGTAAAACTGTTAAGAGCAGGAATAAAACCGACAGAATTTCAGCAAAATAACGTGTCTGCGTCAAACTGGAAACTGTTTATAAACACTTACCTGGTCACAGCCCTGAATCCTAAGGGCATTATTTTCTTTGTTGCATTCCTGCCGCTGTTTATTGATACCAGTACAAACATTAGCCATCAACTTTGGATTCTTGCCATAACCTTTGTAGCATTAGCTGCACTCAATGCAACATTGTACGCAGTCTTCGCCGGCAAGGCCCGGCAGTTGTTATCTTCCCCGGAGACACAGCGAATATTCAATTTTACCGGGGGCTCCTTGTTATCCATGGCTGGTCTCTGGGCATTATCTGCCAGGCATTCATGAGTTGGCCGGACAATGATTCTTGTCGGGCAATTTGACTCTCCTTTCGTTCGAAGAGTGGCGATAACCATGAATCATTATGGTTTACCGTTCGAGCGAAAAATCCTGTCCGTGTTTACCGATTTCGAAAAAATGCTTGCTGTCAATCCGCTAGGCAAGGTACCTGCACTACAGCTCGATGATGGAGAGTATATTTTCGATAGCCGCATGATAATCGATTATCTGGACCGGTTGTTTCCTGAAGAAATAAGATTGATACCCTCAAATCCTGAATATCGAATACAAGTGCTGCGAACCGAGGCAATTGCCCTGGGACTGGCAGAAAAGTGTTATGAACGTGGTATAGAATTCTCTCGCCGCCACCCCGACAAGATCGATCTTGACTGGGCAGAACGACTTCAGCGGCAGATAGTATCGGCACTATTCTGGCTTGAATCACAGAATCCAGCTCCGTGGTTATGTGGTGAGGTCATTACCCAGGCTGACATTAGCTGCGCAGTCGCCTATACCTTTCTTCGGGAAAAACAGCAGATTAAAATTTCCTCGGGCGCTTACCCGGCATTAGAGGCACACTGTAATCGCTGCGAAGCCCTACCAGAATTCAAAATGTCGGCTTACTCAGCCAAAGAAGCAGCGCAAAGTGGATGGAAACCACCTGATCTCTGACCTTTATTTGCACTAGCCCGGCCGATCGGATCGCGGGACTGCTGTATGCTTGCTTAAATATCTATCCAGCTGGTTAGCAAAGGCTTTCCGATCACCCTGGCTTAACGCCGGTGGTCCCCCGGTATCGATCCCGCTGAATCGTAGAGTATCCATGAAATCCCTCATGGTGAGCCGGTTTTTTATATTGTCTGCGGTATATAGCTCGCCCCTGGGATTGAGCGCGATGCCCCCTTTATCAATCACTTCCGCGGCCAGCGGTATGTCACTGGTAATGACTAGATCACCCGCGCTGACCCGCTTTACGATCTCGTAATCAGCGGCATCATATCCCGATTCGACCTGAATCATCTTGATATAACGCGATGGTGGAACGCGTACCGCCTGATTGGTAACCAGTGTCAACCATACCTGGGTGCGATCCGCGGCCCTGAATAAAATTTCTTTTATCACCACCGGGCAGGCATCGGCGTCTACCCAGATTTTCATGTTAGATTGACAGCAGTTGCGTCGTAAGCAGGGCTTCGATTTCGGCCTCGTATTCTGCAATTAACCCGGTTTGAAACCCGATATGGCGCGACACCACCTGGCCCGATTTATCGATTAAATAACTGGTGGGCATCCCCTGTAACTGGAATTTTTCGGCCAGTGTCCCCGCCGGATCATGATAGATATCGAACCGGGCCGGTACACGTGCGAGGAATTCATGCATAGCCTCGGGATCCCTGTCGAGATTGATCGTGACGATTTTAAATTCCTGCTCGGAATAGCGCCCGGTCATATCGTTCATCCAGGGAAATGACTTACGACAGGGTTTGCACCAGGAAGCCCAAAAGTCGAGATACACTACCTTGCCGTAAAATTGCTTGAGGTCGAATTGATCGATATTTTTAATGCTGGACGCATCGGCGACCGGTATCAGGGTTAGTAGTAATGCCAGAGAAAAAATAATACGGGTCAAACATTGATGCATCATTAGTTTTCCCAGTTTGTCCAATCCAATGCAACTATTATACGGCGATTGATTAGCGCATACAAAATCAATTTCCGTGGTTATAATTGGCAAATGATTTCCTCCGAAGTTCATTTTTATGCCAGCCATTAGGATTGGTCATGGCTTCGATGTCCATGCTCTCAGGGCTGGTGATGGCCTGGTTCTCGGTGGTGTGAGCATACCCTGTGACTATGCTTTCCTCGCCCATTCAGATGGAGATGTATTGATCCATGCCTTATGCGATGCCCTGCTGGGCGCTATGGGCCAGGGCGATATCGGTACACACTTTCCCGACACCGATACGGCCAATAAAAATCGTGATAGCCGCGAATTTCTACGCCATATTAAATCCTTGATGGATACAGGTTCATACCAGCTCGGCAATGCGGATATCACTATCCTGGCCCAGGCGCCGAAGATGGCGCCGCATATCAGCGCCATGGTAGAACTGATCGCCAGCGATCTCGAAACCAAGGTTTCGCAGGTGAATATCAAGGCTACCACCACCGAGAAACTCGGTTTCGTCGGACGCGGAGAGGGAATTGCCGTCCATGCAGTCGTGCTACTGGAGCTTAGCCGATGAGTCTTGGCCCGGTAATGCTTGGTGTTTCAGATTTGGCGCTAGATAGCGAAGACCGCAAGCGACTCGAGCATCCCCAGGTAGGGGGGGTAATTTTATTTAGCCGTAATTATGAATCACCCGGACAGCTAAGGTCGTTGGTCGACGAGATTCACGCGATTAGAACACCCCGCCTGGTGGTCGCGGTTGACCACGAAGGCGGACGAGTACAGCGGTTTCGAGACGGCTTCCAGAGCCTGCCGGCGATGGCCAGTCTTGGTAATTTATACGAAGTAGATAGTGGGCAAGCGATCAATAATGCCGAGTCATTCGCCTGGATAATGGCATCTGAATTATTACACTACGGCGTTGATCTGAGCTTCTCCCCGGTACTCGATCTTGGTGATCCAATTAGCAGCGTGATAGGCGACCGTGCTTTTCATCAGGACCCCGAAACCGTTGTCCGCCTGGCCAATGCCTGGATACGGGGAATGAAAAAGGCTGGTATGGAAGCAATTGGCAAGCATTTTCCCGGCCACGGTTCGGTTGAGGGTGACTCGCATCATATAATGCCATTTGACCGGCGCAGTTTCGAGGACATCGAAGCGCAGGATTTGATTCCTTTTCGGCGGGTGATTGCCACCCATCTGACCGGCATCCTGATGGCGCACGTGGTGTATGACCAGGTCGACGAAATACCGGCGGGATTTTCCCGGTACTGGATAGAAGATGTACTCAGAAAGCAGCTCGGCTTCGACGGTATCGTGTTCAGTGACGACCTCGGTATGGGCAGTGCCGAATCGGCGGGTGGCTACGTCGAACGCGCCAACGCCTCCTTACAGGCGGGTTGTGACATATTGCTGGTGTGCAATAATGCGGCCGGAGCCGATGAGGTGCTCGATGCCCTTGAAGACTACAGTAGCCCTACATCCCAGTTACGTATGATCAGGATGCATGGCCAGCCATCGCTACAATCCGCCGATTTGTTCTCGACTCAGCCATGGTTGCAGGCAGTAGCCCAGCTGGATCAGTTCAATCAACAGGATTTTCCGGCTGAAAGTGGAGACCTATTCGAATAATGCTAGAACTTAAACAGTGGTTCATGTCCATCAACCAGGAATGGTTATGGGTCATCGAAGTATTCATGATCGTGCTGGCAACCGTGTTTGCCAATTTTTTTGCCAAACGGCTGATTAAGAAAGCGCTCCACGGGCTAGATCGGACCAGTACCAATTGGGATAATATTTTGCTCGAGGCGATGTCGCGTCCACTGACCTGGGTTGTATGGTTAGTCGGCCTGGCCTTCGCTTCCCACCTGATCTATGAAGAAACCGAAAGTCAAATATTTGTGGCGACAAATCTGGTCAGAGACATAGGTATATTTGTCTGCATTACCTGGTTTGTGCTGGCTTTTATCCGCGGCGCCGAACGGGAATTATCCAGAAAATCGGACCTGGTAGACAAGCATACGGCCGAGGCTCTCGGCAAGCTCGTGAGGCTCACCGTTCTCATCACCTCGGGGCTGGTAATTATACAGGAACTTGGATTTAGCATTTCAGGCGTTTTGGCAATGGGCGGCATCGGTGGTATCGCGGTAGGCTTTGCATCCAAGGATTTACTGGCCAATTTTTTTGGTGGTCTGATCATTTATCTCGACAGGCCATTTTCCATCGGCGACTGGATTCGGTCGCCTGATCGCGATATTGAAGGGACCGTAGAGGAAATTGGCTGGCGCATTACAAAAATTCGAAATTTTGAGTCTCGACCTATCTATGTACCCAATTCGGTTTTCACCAATATTATCGTAGAAAATCCTTCACGCATGGAAAATCGACGAATCAGTGAAACCATTGGGCTGAGGTATTCGGACCTGGAGAGCATGGACAAGATTGTCACCGGGGTAAAATCGATGCTGGTCGCACACGACGAAATTGACTCCGACAGGACACTGATTATCAACTTTAACGAGTTTTCAAATAGTTCGGTCGACTTCATTGTTTATACCTTTACGAAGACTACCGAATGGGTCAAATACCACCAGATAAAACAGGAGGTGATGTTAAAAATAGCCGATATTATCGAGGCTCACGGAGCCGAGATCGCATTTCCGACCTCGACACTGCACATCGCCAATCCATTGCAACTGGAAAAATGTTGAGCTCGATTTGATGCAACTTAAAGAAGCCCAGAAAATACATAAGTCAGCTGATCTGCTGTTCGATCAACTTGCCGTCGAGGAAGGAATCTCGGATCTCGCATCGAGGGTGGCAAAAGATTGCGAAAAGGATTTTCCGCTGGTGTTATGCGTGATGAACGGAGGTCTATATTTAACTGGGCAACTATTACGCCACTGGGAATTCCCGCTTACCCTGGACTATGTGCATGCTACCCGCTACCGTCTCGCAACCCTGGGCAAGGACGTGCTATGGAAGGCTTATCCACAGAATGATTTAAAGGACCGACATGTCTTAATAATCGATGATATTTTCGACCAGGGCTATACGCTCGAAGAAGTTAAATCTTATTGCATCAAACATGGCGCGAAAAAATGTAGCAGTGTTTTCCTGATTCGAAAAACACACGACCGCAAAAAAGCCGACATTCAGCCTGACTACACGGGTCTGGAATGCGATGACTGCTACGTCTACGGCGCAGGAATGGATCTAGACGGCCATTTTCGAAATCTCTCCAGTATTTATTTTGTCAAGAGCAGACCCTGGTGAGCGAGATATATGCCGTCATAGGCGGTAGTGGACTCTATGGCCTGGATCAGGATTTTCGGGTTGAGTCGAGCCAAAAGCCAAATACACCCTATGGCGATGTTTCTTCGGATTTGATCGTCGGCGAGATGAGGGGATGTCGCACGGTGTTTTTAACCAGACACGGTGAATCTCACCATATTCCACCACATAAAATTAATTATCGAGCCAACCTGTGGGCCCTGCATGAGTTGGAGGTAAGCCATATTATCGCCGTCAATGCAGTGGGTGGGATAGATTACGGACCCCATAGCCTGGTATTGCCGGATCAAATAATCGACTACACTTCCGACCGATGCCACACATTTTTTGATGGCGAGGCATCCGAAGTTGGTCACATCGATTTCAGCCTTCCTTACAGCCAGTCCCTGCGCGAGAAAATAATAAGCGCTGGCCAGGCACAGGGTATTGATCTAATTACACATGGCACTTACGGTTGTACCAATGGACCCCGCCTGGAAACCAGTGCCGAAATTCAGAAAATGCAAAGCGATGGCTGCCATATTATTGGCATGACCGGTATGCCCGAAGCGGCGTTGGCAAGGGAACTGGATATAGAGTACGCAGCGATTACGATGGTTGTGAACTGGTGTTCCGGGATAACAGGCTCGGTTCTGGACCTGGATGAAATTCGGCAGATACTGGATTCAGGTATGGATACAGTGATCCAGTTAATTAGCGCCACACTGGCGCAAGCAGATCGATGAACTTTTGCAGCCATTGCGGCAAATCTGTGATTGAAATAGTGCCGGAGGGTGATAACCGCCAACGTTTCGTCTGTAATTCCTGTGATACCGTGCATTACCAGAATCCGAAAAATGTCGCGGGCGCTATTCTGACCTGGCAGGACAAGGTGTTACTGTGCAAGCGGGCGATCGAACCACGTTACGGCCTGTGGACCCTGCCAGCTGGTTTTATGGAAAATAATGAAACCGTGGCAGAGGCGGCAGCTCGAGAGTCAATGGAAGAAGCAAACGCAAAAACCGATCGTTTAAAATTGTTCGGCGTGTTTAGCCTGCCCTATATTTCACAGGTTTATATGATGTTTAGCGGTCAATTGACATCGGATAAAGTTTCACCCGGTATCGAGAGCCTGGAAGCGAAACTTTTCACCCGGGATGAAATTCCCTGGGCCGAAATAGCTTTTCCAGTTGTGACTCATAGCCTCGAATTGTTTTTTAAATTTGGTGTCGAATCTGGCAGGGTACACCAGGCCTGGTTTAGTCGGTCTGACGGGCGGGTGGTTCAGATTCACGATGAACTTGAAGGGTAGGTTGTAAAATGCGCTTTTTACGCAATGGCTGCGTCAGCTCCGTGCTCGAATCCTCATGTATCCTTTTGTACACTGCGGTTCTCCGCGCGGTTCTTCCTTGCCTCACAAAAAAAATCACTATTTTCAGAAGCGGCCTTACTTATGTTATTTAGTCGATGGCCTGAATTCTTGAACTTGTTTTAGCATTTCTGGTATCTGAGTAATGTTGGAGCCATATCTAATCGCAACATAGATATCCGTAATTTTGTTTATCTGGTGCGCAAGATCACTTCTTTTTGATGAAGCTCGACTGGCAAAATCAACAGGACCTTCACTTATATCGCGATGTATCCCGCAGCGTGATAGCTTTCGACAAAATTTATCATAAATCATTTTAACTGGGTCAACATTTCCAGGGGTAAACCTTAGTAGAGTGAAAGTTAGATAGACAAGTATCAGAACAATAAACATTGTTAAGAGAAAGATCATACTGCTCCAATTAATATCTTCTAATCCAAAATGACCAAGAAATTCCTTTTGTCGTTTTGGTCCATAGCTGATGACCCATTGGTTCCACTGATTGTTAACTACATCCCATCGGTAGCTCAGGCGTTGCCATAATTCTCTGGTCAGGCTGTTTTGACTAAAGACCAGTGGCATATCCAGAAGATCATTGGGTAATGCACTTTCAATTCCCTCTATTATTCGTAATGGTGAGACTGCTGCGGTTGGATCAATGCGTGTCCAGCCTTGTTCTTGCATCCAGATTTCTGTCCAGGCGTGTGCATTGCGTTGATGCACAACAAAATAATCTCCAACAGGATTATATTCGCCGCCCTGATAGCCAAGCACTACACGTGCAGGAATCCCGGCTGCTCTCATCATGACGACAAAGGCACTAGCATAGTGCTCGCAAAATCCCTGTTTTGTTTCGAAAAGAAACTCATCGA
>JACZQS010000206.1 GCA_022545625.1 Pseudomonadota bacterium | reverse complement strand
ATCAGGCTAACCCTTGCGCGAGGGAGCTATTTCACCAGTTTTCTTGATCATTTCATCGATACTGAGAAATCGATCCAGCTACGCTAGTTGCTGCCTGGACCCGGCTATACGCATAGTTTTCCTGGTATATCCCAAATTACATTTTTCTATAAACGCAAAACTTTCCTTCCAGCTCACCTTGCCGATAGTATTTGCCCTCCTCCAGAGACAGGCATTCGATCGTGCCTCTATTGATCAAGATTTCGAATTTGGATTCAAAACCATGAGTTTGCCAGAGGTCATTGTGCACGGTACAAGCAAGAATTCCGCCGGGTTTAATTATTCGGAAAATTTCGTCCAGGGGCTCTGACCCGACATGTCCGTGGGTAAAGGTTCCGGACGAAATGGCCGCATCATAACTGTTATCATCGATTGCGAGTGTCTGGTTTACATCGGCGACCATGACCTGCTCATAGATCTTTCTATCCTGGGCGACTCGCACCATATCGGGTGATAAGTCGACACCATGAAGATGCTCATAGCCTTGCTGATGTAAAAATTTACAGGTCAATCCCGTGCCGCAGCCAATGTCGAAAATTCGCGCATTTTTATCGGCCAGGTAGTCGCACAACAATTGAGCTATCGTGATGGGTGATGTGTACCCCAGGACTTCGAGCATCTGGTGATCGTATTCGTCCGCCCATCTACTATAAAATTCGACGATTTTTTCATCGTCATTAAGATTATAGGCTTCGCTGACAAATTCGTTGGGACCTTTTGGACTGGAAAGTTGAGCCATGATATTCCAGGGGTTTTTACTCGAGGCTACCCAAAATAGTTTCAGCATCGCTTACTTCTAATTTCGCCGGCGCTTCGAGGTTGAGTAATTCAACCACGCAATCATTCACGACCATCGCATAACGCTGCGAACGTATACCCATGCCACGTGCACTGAGGTCAACTTCCAGCCCCACAGCCTGGGTAAAAAGGCCGCTACCGTCGGCAATCATCATCACCCGATCCTCGACATTTTGATCTTCCCCCCAGGCTTTCATCACATGGGCATCATTAACCGAGAGGCAGACTATGCTGTCAATTCCTTTATCTTTCAACTCGGCGGCCCTGACGACATATCCGGGTAGATGCGCAGCCGAACAGGTTGGTGTAAAAGCCCCCGGCAGGGCAAATAATACAACCTTTTTACCAGCAAAAATTTCGTCGGTACTGATGTCGGAAACGCTGTCACCGGTTTTTTGCTGTAAAGTTAGCGACGGTATTTTTTCGCCTACCCGAATACGCATGATATTGTCCTTTGATTGAAAAGCGTCACGGTGAAATGGAAGATTTGATTGACATCATCAGATAGAATACTACGCCAATGATTAGTTGCCAACAATGTCTCGCGTCGAAATACGGAATCGGTTATTGGTACCAGGAGTGAGCACTAATGTGGACCGAGCACCAGCTACACCTACGAAATCACTGGATCTTCGATATGGATGGAACCCTGACCGTCAGTGCGCACGATTTTGAAACCATTCGGCGCACACTGGGCCTTGAACATCAGGTGCCGATACTCGAGGCCCTGAATGCGATGCCGGTGGAGCAGGCTGCACCCCTGTGGGAGTCGCTCAATCAAATGGAAGAATATTATGCTGACAAATCATCGCTGTCACATGGTGCTGCCACAATACTGCAAAAACTACATTCACGCGGCGCACAACTAGCAATTTTAACCCGCAATACCATGCCCATCGTTGAAAAAACACTGCGCGCCTGCGGTATCGAACATTTTTTTCCGCGCGAAACAATCCTGGACCGGGATTCCTGTAACCCCAAGCCGTCGCCAGATGGCATTCACCTGTTACTCGATCACTGGCAAGCCGATGCCGATAACACGGTAATGGTAGGTGATTACCTGTTCGATTTGCAGGCAGGCAAGAGCGCTGGTGTCACTACCATTCATATAGATCAGCAGGGGGAATTCGCCTGGCCCGAAGTAGCCGATATCTGTATCCGGGAATTTGCAGAAATTGAAGAGTTTGTTTAGTACCCCTCCAATGGCAAATCTTTGGAATCAGCCAGTCAGGAAGC
Organism: Pseudomonadota bacterium; assembly: GCA_022545625.1. Taxonomy (GTDB): domain Bacteria; phylum Pseudomonadota; class Gammaproteobacteria. Next base: position 3,002 of record JACZQS010000206.1, on the reverse strand, counting down.
GGTCATTGAAGGGGTACTAAAGCAGATTTGCGATTTTTAACTGCTGCTTGCTAAGCGAGGCATAAGGCTCGTCACGGGTTTTATCGTGAACCTGCATCCGGTAGTGAATAAATTGCTCTTCATCCTCGTAGTGCATAAATGGATTACCCTCAATTTGCTCAGCCAGCGTACTGCTTTTTTTAACCGAGTAGTTGTGTCCGGGGTGAATCAGCATGTCTTCGGGCAGGCGTTCTTTCATCGCCTTCAAGGTCTGAAACATTTTTTCCGGACTACCGCCTTTCATATCGCAGCGGCCACAGCCAAACACAAACAGGGTGTCGCCAGTTATTATCTCATTGCCCAGTTGATAACAGGCTGATCCAGGTGTATGACCGGGGGTGTGCAGTATTTTAATCCTGCTGTCGCCTAGCGAAATTTCGTCACCACCGTGATGCAGGCGGGGTTTATCCAGTTCGTGTTGCCAGAATTCGTATTCAGGTTTGAGTAAATGTACCTCGGCACTAACCTGGTTTAGTACGCCTTCGATGCCGTTAATATGATCGTGGTGGCTATGGGTGAGCAGGATATCAGTAATATGCAGGTCTAGTTTGCCCGCGGCCTGAATAATGCTATCGACATCCCAGGCCGGGTCAACCACGGCCGTACGGCGGGTAGAGACATCCTCCACCAGGTAGACAAAATTTTCCATCGGTCCCAATTCCAGTGCGTGTACCTTGAAACCAGATTCAGACATGAGCGCAACCCCCGAAAATAATTCGAATCATTATACCCAGATGCTGGATTTTTTGCCCGATTCTACCGACAATAGCGGCCTTTTTTGAAAACCCCCGGTGTCGATGAATCGGCCCATAATGGATATGAATAACATGACAAATTCAGCAGTTAAAAAAGTGGTACTGGCCTATTCAGGGGGTCTTGATACCTCGGTGATTCTAAAATGGCTGGAAGACGAATACGAGTGCGAAGTCGTCACATTAACTGCTGATATTGGCCAGGGAGATGAAGTTGAGCCAGCCCGCGAAAAGGCGAAAAAATATGGTGTAAAAGAGATTTATATTGAAGACTTACAGGAGGAATTTGTAGGTGATTTTGTCTATCCGATGTTTCGTGCTAATACCCTGTACGAGGGCGAATACCTGCTCGGTACCGCGATTGCGCGGCCCTTGATATCCAAACGACTGATCGAAATTGCAAAGGAGACCGGTGCCGATGCGGTGTCGCATGGCGCGACTGGAAAGGGTAACGATCAGGTACGTTTCGAGCTGGGAGCCTATGCCCTGAATCCGGATATTCGCATTATTGCTCCCTGGCGTGAATGGGATCTAAATTCACGTCAAAGCCTGTTGGCTTATGCCGAGGCAGCGGGTATCGCCATCGAGCAAAAGCAGGCCACACAGTCACCTTATTCGATGGATGCCAATCTACTCCATATCTCCTACGAAGGTGGTAGCCTGGAAGACCCCTGGGTCGAGGCAGAGGATGATATGTGGCGCTGGAGCGTCTCACCCGAGGCGGCGCCTGGCAAACCGACCTATCTTGAACTAGGCTATAGTAAAGGCGATATAGTTTCGATCAACGGTGAGACATTGACCCCGGCGCAGGTGTTGACGCGACTCAATGCGGAAGCGGGTGCGAATGGTATCGGTCGGCTCGATATTGTAGAAAATCGCTATGTCGGTATGAAATCACGCGGCTGTTACGAAACACCGGGTGGAACAGTGATGATGAAGGCCCATCGCGCAATCGAGTCGATAACACTGGATCGTGAGGTGGCGCATTTAAAGGACGAGCTGATGCCGAAATATGCAAGCCTGATATATAACGGTTACTGGTGGAGTCCGGAGCGTAAAATGATGCAGCAAATGATCGATGCCTCGCAATTGCCTGTAAACGGCGAAGTTCGCGTCAAACTTTACCGGGGAGCAGTATCCGTCGTGGGCCGAAAATCTGCTTCCAACAGTTTATTTGACCAGGCGATCGTAACCTTCGAGGATGACCAGGGCGCCTACAATCAAATAGATGCAGAAGGATTTATCAAGCTTAACGCATTGCGCATGAGAATTGCCGGGAGATTATGATGTTAAAGTCAAAGATTTTTTACTGGGTTTTGCCGGTAGCACTTATGTTGGCAGCCTGTTCAGACAAGGATGAGGACGGCGCTGTACCCGGAACTCAGAAAGTGGTCACTGAAATTCAGAAAACAGTACCTGGAACCCAGAAAGCAGTATCCGGAACTCAGAAAGCAGTATCCGGTACCCAGAAATATTATTTTCTCGAATCGGTTAAGCTGGTTGAACTGGCAGGCCGCACTTTACAGGTTGGTGGAATGACGACTCAGCGAAAGATAGACGAGGCGCTGGAGATGATGGATAAGGGACTGAAGCTGGCGTTCCAGGTCGAAACTCCTTTCCTCAAGTCACTCGACGCTCGTCTCGGTAAAAATTATCAGCGTTATTTTGTCAAGGGTATTGAGACTTACCGGCTTGGTATCGAAGCGGGAATTCAGAGTGATCAGCAGGCTGGATTACAACTCCTGGGTCAATGGGCTGAATTCTGGTCTGCCGAAAATAAAGCTATCCGGGCGAAATTACGTTCGGGTTAAGCATGCATTCGGAAGTGCCTGTATTCACCGGGATCAACTTAGTACTCCTTCAATGAGATATCTTAGCATGCAGAGTGCCCCAAATCGGCCAAGGCAAGGCGCAGTCCGCAGGGAATGGCATGCCCTTTACAAGGACTGCAACGCGGCATTGGCCGATTTGGGGCGCTCCCTTCGGGCCAGCCAGGAAGCGGCTATCAGCGTTGTTGTGCTCCCTTGAATTAGCTACGGCTAGTCCTGCGGTCGCACGCCTAGCAGCTAACCGCTTCCTGACTGGCTGCATCCTAAGATATCTCATTGAAGGAGTACTACTAACGGGTGCCGAAAACTACGATTGTTTTGCCGTGCGCAGTAATCAGGCCGTCTTCTTCCAGGGTTTTCATCACCCGCCCGGCCATTTCAC
>JACZQS010000205.1 GCA_022545625.1 Pseudomonadota bacterium | reverse complement strand
GTAGTAAGAGAACTGGCCCAACTTTTCAGCGACTAGATGTGACTTAGCTCGATGTTTCTCAACATAGTGATTGCATGATCCCTGTGACATTGAGAAAATAGTTTTTTCGATTCAGGGGATGTCATGGGATTTTTAACCGGTAAAAAAGCACTTGTCGTTGGTATAGCCAGTAATCGCTCGATCGCTTATGGAATCGCCCAGGCGATGCATCGGGAGGGAGCCGAACTCGCATTCAGTTATGCCAATGAAAGACTCAGGCCGAGGGTTGAAAAATTTGCCGCGGAATTTGATTCCAGCATTGTTATCCCCTGCGATGTATCGATCGATAGTGAAATTACCGGATTATTTGATGCGTTGGCTAAACACTGGGATTCACTCGAAGCGCTGGTCCATTCGGTCGCATTTGCACCGCGCGAGGCTCTAGATGGTGACTATTTGAACAACCTGGATCGGGAGGGATTTCGCATCGCACACGACATCAGTTCCTACAGCCTTGCCGCACTGGCCAAGGCGGGACGATCAATGATGCAAAATACTAATGCTGCCATCATCACCATGACCTATCTGGGTTCGGAACGGGCCTTGCCTAATTACAATGTGATGGGCGTAGCCAAGGCCAGCCTGGAAGCCAATGTGCGATATCTTGCCGCCGCTCTGGGGCCGGAAGGTATTCGCGTCAACTCGATCTCTGCCGGCCCTATTAAAACACTGGCTTCAGCCGGCATACGCAGTTTCAAGAAAATCCTCGACGAAGTCGAACGCAATGCACCGTTAAGACGCAATGTCACGATCCAGGAAGTGGGCAATACCGGCGCCTTTTTATGTTCTGATCTGGCATCCGCGATCACCGGAGAAAATATTTACGTCGACTCGGGTTATAACATTGTCAGTATGGGTGTGCTCGATTCCTGACTGCTACTCTGAGCCGGATTAATGCGGGCTAGTGCCTTCTATTGAAGTTCACTTAGCGGATTGCGCACTACCTCGGCCCTGCTTGCCAACACCCTTAACACGGCTTGATAATCCGCTCCCGCGGCGGCAGTAGTCAGGGCTTCGACACGTTTGCTGTCTAGATTAGAATCGTTCGATATCACCGCAGACAATTCAACCAGCGAAAAATCACCATTGGGATGTGTCAGTGAATCGAATACCAGCCCATCGGCTGGTTTTTTCATTCTGAAAACCAGTCTCAACAAATTCTGATCCAACTCCGTGTTATCCCGAGCAACAAAACCATTGTCGATCAGATTGACATGCCAGTCGGTCGCTATATCTTCCAGATTTTTACCGGTTTTCAACGCCTCCAGAGCCTGTTTTCCAGCCAGTTTATTTTCCTCCCGGCCTTTTTCCTGTTTCAGTTTATCGCTGATCGCAACTGATACTCGATCCAGTGGCTTCTGCGCGGGTGGTTTGCGTTGATTGATTCGAATAAATACGATACGACTATCGGCGAGCTCGATCGCGTCGCTGTTAACGCCCTGGTTCAACACCTCGTTTGAAAAGGCTATATTTCGAACCCGGGGCTCCAGCGCAATACCAGTGCCTGTTTGTCTATCGAACCATTCCGAGGTTTGCAGTTCCAGTCCTAATTGCTCGGCGGCCGGTAACAATGAATCTGATTGCTCGTAGGCCAAGTTAGCAAGGTTTTCCACCAGATCATAAATCTGGCTTTCGGCTAAATCGCTCCGAATCTCATCCTCGATATCAACCCTGACCTCATCAAAGGAACGGATTTTACCACCACTGATCTGTTCCAGCTTAATCAAATGCCAGCCAAAGGCAGTCACGATCGGCTCGCTCACCTCCCCCACCTGCATTGCAAATAATGCAGTCTCAAAGGGGCGAACCATCATGCCTCTTTCAATTTCCCCAAGATTTCCGCCATCGGCTGCCGATCCTGGATCTTGCGAATATTGTCGTGCCAGCGAGGCGAAATCTTCCCCCGCAACAATTTGTGCCCTGATATCCGCCAATTGGTCCCGAACCTGTTTGCTCTTATCTTCTGAGAGGCCATCCTCGAGCGTGAGCAATATGTGGCTCGCGGTCCGATACTCGGCACTGGTGTAAGACGCTTCTGCGAACTGATAACGCTCGAGCAACAGCTCCTCCGGCACATCAACCAGCGACTTCATACGTTCAAGACTCACTTCCAGAAAATCTATTTTTACCTGCTCTGCGGTCATGTATCGACCTGCATTGGCCTGATAGTAGTCTTCTATTTCCTGTTCACTGACAAGATAGGCATCGCTATCTACGGTTCGGGTTAATACCCGTATCTTTCGTGTCTGGTTCGATAAGCTGGCAAATTGTTTTTCCTGTACGGGCAGGATAAATGCGGTAGCATTAATTGCAGTCCGCAATTGGTCCATCGATTGGGTACGCCGGAATTCCTGTTCAAATCCAGCCGGTGAGTATCCCTGTGAACCCAACTGGGCCCGGTAAACAGCAGTATCAAACTGGCCGTCGGATTGAAAATCTTTCCTTGAACGAATCAGCTTGTTGAGTTCATCATCACCGATTCGGTAACGCTGCCTGTTTGCGTATTGACGCAGCACATACTCCTCGATCAGCTGTGTCAGAACTCGCTCTTTGAGGATGGTTTCATCGCCGAAGCCCGCGGGGATTGTGCCACCAAAAATTTCCGCCAGTTGCCGCCTGTAATTGGCATAGGCAATATCCAGTTCCCGGGAGGTAATATCTTCACCATTGACCGTGGCAGCGGGCAGTGCTTCACCACCACCGAGGTAGGAATTTACGCCCCAGAGTGCAAATGGAACACTGATCAGAAATATAATCGCGTAGGCAATCCAGCCAGTTACTTTATCTCTTATCGCTTGCAACATGATTGAGTTTCACACCCTGGGCCGATTCATTTCGAGAAAAGCTTCCCTGACAAGCGTTTTTATAGCTGGCGGAGTGGACGGGACTCGAACCCGCGACCCCCGGCGTGACAGGCCGGTATTCTAACCAACTGAACTACCACTCCTGATCAGTAAATGGTGGGTGCTGAGGGGATCGAACCCCCGACCCTCGCCTTGTAAGGGCGATGCTCTCCCAGCTGAGCTAAGCACCCGGTCTCGCTGAAGGCGCGCTAGTTTACAGCGTCCTTCAGGGCTTTGCCAGCCTTAAAAGCGGGCACATTTGATGCCTTGATCTGGATGGTTTCACCGGTGCGGGGATTGCGTCCTGCACGTGCATTACGATGACGTACGAGGAAGGTGCCGAAGCCGACTATAGTCACTTGACCGCCTGATCTTAATGCCCCGGTTATGGCTCCAATCACACCGTCAACTGCACGAGCTGCATCGGATTTGGTCAAATCGGTTGAGCTAGCAACTGCATCAATAAGTTCTGATTTATTCATTTGTGTTTTCCGTTGGTTTGGTTGTAGAAAACCAATCCGCAGTGCAGATCGGCAAATAATGTCAAGTTGTTATGTTTTGTTTACTGCAGATGACGATCTGCAACATAGCAGGTCATTCCCCCCAGAGCTGCGAATTAAACCAATAGCAGGCTTTAGGGTCAACCTAAATCAAGCAAAATACGAAAAATTACCTAAATTTACCTGGCTAATCGGTTAATGTGCGCGCACACCGGACGATTTTTTATCCTTTTCTTTCACTTTTGCTGTTTCCGGGGAAACTTCTGTTTCCTCGGGTAGTGGTGTCGGCTGACGCACCAGTGCGACCTCGAGTACTTCATCGATCCAGCGCACTGGAATAATTTCCAGCTTGGCCTTGATATTGTCGGGTATTTCGACAAGTTCCTTTTCATTTTCCAGCGGAATCAATACGACATTGATACCCCCTCGATGAGCGGCCAGCAGCTTTTCTTTTAAACCACCAATGGGCAGTACTTCACCGCGCAGGGTGATTTCCCCGGTCATCGCCACGTCTGCCCTGACCGGAATACCTGTCAAAGCCGATACCAGTGCGGTACACATGCCGACACCGGCACTTGGACCATCTTTTGGAGTCGCACCTTCGGGCACATGGATATGAATGTCCTTTTTCTCATTGAACTCGGCATTAATCCCGAGAACGCGAGCCCGGCTTCGTACCACGGTCAGCGCGGCCTGGATTGATTCCTTCATGACGTCGCCGAGCTGTCCAGTTTGGACGAACTTGCCTTTGCCCTCGACCACAGCCGACTCGATGGTCAGCAACTCGCCACCAACCTCGGTCCAGGCAAGACCGGTGACCTGCCCGACCTGATCTTTTTCTTCGGCAGAACCAAACCGGAATCGCTTTACGCCGAGAAATTTTTCAATGTTCTTAGCCGAGACGGTAATTTTCTTGGTCGCAGGTTTAAGCAGCATACTCTTTACCACCTTGCGACAAATTTTAGAAATTTCGCGCTCCAGGTTTCGAACCCCTGCTTCCCGGGTATAGCGTTGAATGATTTCCAGTACCGCTGCCTGGTTGATAACAATTTCACTATCCTTCAATCCGTTGTCCTTGATCTGCTTGGGCACCAGGTATTTGAGCGCAATGTTTAATTTTTCATCTTCGGTGTATCCGGCAATACGAATAACCTCCATTCGATCAAGCAGTGGGCTGGGAATATTCATGCTATTCGAAGTGGCCACAAACATCACGTCCGACAAATCGAAGTCGACCTCCATATAGTGATCGGAAAAGGTGTGATTTTGCTCCGGGTCGAGTACTTCGAGCAGTGCGGAAGCTGGATCGCCGCGGAAATCCATTGCCATCTTGTCAATTTCATCGAGCAAAAACAGGGGGTTTCTAACCTTAACCCTCGCCAAATTCTGAATGATTTTACCTGGCATTGAGCCGATGTAAGTGCGCCTGTGGCCGCGTATTTCAGATTCGTCTCGAACTCCGCCGAGAGACATCCGCGAAAACTTGCGGTTGGTAGCGCGGGCGATAGAGCGTCCCAGTGAAGTCTTGCCAACCCCAGGTGGGCCGACCAGGCAGAGAATTGGGCCTTTTAGTTTTTGTACCCGTTGTTGCACCGCGAGATATTCAAGAATCCGTTCCTTGACCTTTTCAAGACCATAGTGATCTTCTTCAAGCACCTGCTCGGCTTCTGCCAGATCGCGTCTGATTTTGGACTTTTTCTTCCAGGGAACAC
>JACZQS010000204.1 GCA_022545625.1 Pseudomonadota bacterium | reverse complement strand
AGTCATAATTTAATTATTTTTATCCAGATAAACAATGCCGGTATTAGAGCCTGGCGCAGCCCCAGGAAAGAGTTGGTGGAATCGCCAGGACTAAACTTTACTTCCAGCAATAATAATAGGTGGAGTACAGATTTATTCCATCAATCAGCTTAAATAGATTGTGATAATGAGAGCTGATTCTCAAATAAAGAAATAAAGGGGTAAAGGGGTCGGTGACAAATGCGAATGATTATCAGTTGTCACCGACCCCTTTGATCCCCTGATCTATCTTCCGTTATGCAGGGCATCCTCGATAACCATTTGAAACTCTGCTACCGACGCCTGCCGTGGATTAGTCGTGGCGGCACTATCCTGAAGTGCCTTTTCTGCTATGGCGGCCGCGCAATCAGTGGGTACACCGATATCTACCAGTGTTTTAGGGATTTCCAGCGTATCGAGTATATTGCACACGGCTTTGTAAAACGCGTCGAAGGATTTGTCATCAAGCCCCATTGCCCCGGCCATTGGTGGGATCTTCTCCTCGATCGCGGCGGCGTTAAATCGTAATACCGAGGGCAATACGACAGCATTGGTCAATCCGTGGTGGGTATCGTAACTGGCGCCGACCATATGACTGATCGCATGCACCATGCCCAGGCCCTTCAGAAATGCAATGCCGCCGAGGCATGAACCAACCAGCATGCCTCCGCGCGCCTGCAGGTTGGCAGGTTCATCCACCGCAGTTAACAACCAGCGATTGACTAGACCTAAACCTTCGAGCGCAATGCCGTCGCAAAGTGGATGGAACGCGGGTACACAATAGGCCTCGATAGCGTGAATCATCGCATCACAGCCAGTCCAGGCGGTTAGATTTCGGGGTAGCGCGGTTGTAATCTCGGGATCGAGCAGGGCGAAGGCCGGTTTCAACTGGGGATGCCAGACACAAAACTTCATCATCCGCCCGACTTCGGTAAGCATGCTGGTGCCTTCCGTCTCTGCTCCCGTTCCGGCGGTTGTTGGAATACAAATCAACGGGGGGAAGGGTGCCTGGTCCTTCATATCCGGTGATGGTTTTTCGTATTCAAAAGACCATAAATCGAGGTCGTTAGTCGCCAGCAGAGCGATCGCCTTGCCACCATCCATACCACTGCCGCCACCGATAGCAATAATCCCATCGTGACCACCATGGCGGAACATTGCCTGCCCGGCAGCTATTTCCTGGTCTCGCGGATTGGGAGAAATCTGCGCATAGATATCCGAGGTCAAACCGCTTTCCTGTAAATAATGTCCCAGATCAGCGATGAAGGGCAGGTCACGACTTCCCCGGTCAGTAACAATCAATGGCCGGGTCATGCCGGTAGTCGAGCACATCCTACCGATTTCTTTAAGGCGCCCGGGACCATAGGCTATGGGTATAGGAAATGTCCAATCTTGTGCTTCTAACAGGTTCATTACTTCTCCTCCTGCAACCGCCGCATTTTAGATCCTGTATCGATACTGAAAACCAGGCTAGGAACCGATCAAGCCTACTGGCGAACTGTGATTGATCGGATGAATTCAGGGTAGGTATTTTCTACTAGGATTGCTACCAGAATCAGTGCATTATTCTTGCGTTGTAAAATTATCCACACTAGCCATGAGAAATCCTCCGGTCGCAAAAACAGCAATTCCACCGCAATCTGGCGAGGGGGACCTGAACAGTTCTCCTCGGCGGCGTGACTGGCAGGCCGAACATATCAATACCGAGGCCAGGGAAATTCTGGATCGCGATACGCAATACTTTTTGCATCAGTCTATTTCTACACCCTGCCTGAATACGATCCGCAAGGCCGAGGGTATCTGGATCGAAGATCACGCCGGCAAGCGATACATGGATTTTCACGGCAATAACCTGCATCACATAGGCTATGGGCATCCGCGCCTGATCGAAGCAATCACCCGGCAGATGCATGAATTATCCTTTGCTCCGAGACGCTATGCCTGTGATGTGGCGGCACAACTGGCAGAAAAGCTGGCTGAAATTACGCCGGGTGATCTGTCAAAAAGCCTGTTTACCACCGGGGGGTCGGATGCAATAGAAATTGCTTTAAAGATGGCGCGTGTAGCGACCGGTCGATTCAAAACGATTTCCTTCTGGGACGCTTTTCACGGTGCCGGATTCGGCGCCTCCAGTGTTGGCGGTGAAGAAATGTTTCGCGGTGGTCCAGTCGGTCCATTGCTAACCGGGACCGAACACGTACCCCCGTTTGGCGATTACCGCAATGCCTGGGGGGTGCGCGAGGGTAGTGCCGAGTTATGTGCCAGCCAAATTCGTTATGTCCTGGAAAAAGAGGGTGACATTGGAGCAGTTATCGCCGAGCCCAGTCGCGCGGTACCCTACATTGCACCACCCGGCTTCTGGCAACAGGTGCGCGAGGCTTGCAATGAATACGGTGCATTGCTGATATTCGATGAAATTCCGACCGGTCTTGGCAAAACTGGTAGTATGTTTTCCTGCGAACATGACCAGGTGGTGCCAGATATTCTGGTCATCGGTAAAGGCCTGGGTGGTGGAATTTTACCTATCGCCGCCGCTGTCTGTCAGCCCGAGCTCGACCTGACCCAGGACTATGCATACGGTCATTACACGCACGAAAAAAACCCGGTTACCACGCGTGCAGCTTTAACCACGATCCAGATTATCGAGGAAGAAGGATTGGTTGAAAATGCCGCCACGACTGGGGAATATGCATTGAACCGTTTATTCGAAATGGGCGAAAAACACCCGCTGATTGGTGATGTACGCGGACGCGGTTTCCTGCTTGGCGTAGAACTTGTGAAAGATCGGGATAGCCGCGAGCCGGCCAATGAAGCCGCCGACATGGTGCTCTACAGGTCGCTGGCGAAAGGCCTGAGTTTTAAAATATCAATGGGCAATGTGCTGACCCTGACACCCTCATTAATCACGACCTGCGAGGATATCGATTTTGCGCTGAAAGTGATCGATGAATCTTTGTGCGAGACCGAGCGTGAACTGGGCTATGCCTGACCCTGTACCGAGCCGATTGAATAAAGCAGGATTAAATAATTGAATGGCGTATCTTCGCCGAAACCCACTCGCTGACAATCACAGTTGCGAGGATAACCAGCAGGATCAACGAGACCTGAGTCCAGGTCAGGGTGGAAATTGAAGCGTCCAGTTGCAGGCCGATGCCGCCAGCACCGACCAGTCCAAGCACTGTCGACTCGCGAATATTGATATCCCAGCGAAATACAGAGATGCCGGCAAATGCGGGCATTATTTGTGGCACTATGCCATATATCAGCTGTTGGCCACGCGAAGCGCCGGTGGCAATTACGGCTTCTTCCTGGTTGGCGTCGATTTCCTCAATCGCTTCGTAGAGTAGCTTGGCACAAAAACCGATAGAACGCAGACCGATAGCAACCACTCCGGCCAGCACACCTGGTCCGATCAGGGTAACCAGCATCAATGCCCAGATCAGGGAATTGATAGAACGTGAAGAAACAATGATAAATAACGCCACCGGTCGGACAAATTTGGCGCTAGGGGTCGTGTTTCGCGCGGCTAAAAAAGCTACCGGTACCGCGATAGTGATCGCGATTACAGTTCCCAGCGTGGCTATGTTTATGGTATCCCAGATCGGGGCCCAGAGCGTGTCCATGTAAGACCATTTTGGCGGCACCATGCGGCTTGCCATATCCGCAGCCTGCTCCGGCGCATCACTGACAAATTCCCAGATGGTTTTATTGGAAATCAATTGCCAGCAATAACTGAATATGGCGACGCCGATCAACCAGCCAAACCAGACCGCGAATTGTTTTCGGCTGGTACGTCGTTGCCAGACTTTGCTATCTGCTAGCTGAACTACTGGCATTACTGTACCCACTTCCGGATATAGCCCGAGCTGTATTCCAGAACCATGACTATACCGATAATTATCAGCAGGATTGCTGCTGCAGAATCGAATTCGTAACGATCGAAAGAGGTCAGCAGGGTTGCGCCGATACCACCGCCACCAACGATACCGACCACCGAGGACTCGCGAAAGTTGATGTCCAGCCGATATATCCCCAGACCGATCATACGCGGCATTACCTGGGGTTGAATCGAATAGTTAAGCCATTGTAGCCAGCCGGCACCGACGGATTTGACCGCTTCCGCCTGAACCGGATCCATGGCCTCGATATCTTCGGCCAATAGCTTGCCATAAAATCCTATGGTGCCGACGCTGAGCGCAAGAAACCCGGCGAAGGGGCCGAAGCCAAATAGTTTGACAAAAAATATCGCCAGTATGATTTCCGGGAAGGTCCGCGAAATGGCCAGAATCCCCCGGCAGGCATAGTAAACTGGTTTGTATGCAAGGTTACGCGCGGCACCGAGACCAACCGGTATCGACAGCATGATGCCGATCACGGTTGAGGTCACCGCCATCCATATACTTTCGAGGATGCCATCGACGATCGAGTCCCAGCGCGAGATAAAATCGGGCGGGAAGAATGCCATTATAAATCGTTTGCTGCGCAGAGTGCCCTCGGCGACTCGTACCCAGTTAACTTCCATCGTGCCAAAGGCAAGACTGAGATAAATCGCGATGCCTAACCACAATGCCCAGCGCCATGCCGGACTTTTGATGGCCGGTGGCCGTTTCCAGGTTCTTTTGGCGGATGACTGATTCAAAACACTGATTTTATATCAATGGGTATCAGGCTAGGATTCGGCGTCGTCAGATTCATCATCATCTTCGCCTTTCGGCTTCTCGATGGTTGCTTCCCAGTCTTCTTCACCATATATTTGTGTCAGTACATCTGGTGTTAAACCATCAGGAGCGCCATCGTATACAATTTCTCCGAGTTGCAGGCCGACGATGCGCCGTGCAAACATCTGGGCCAGCAAAACATCGTGTATGTTGATTATCGCGGCCAGTTGCCTTTCTTCACATAACTCGCAAATCAAGCGCATGATCTGGCGCGAGGTTTTCGGATCGAGGCTGGCGGTGGGCTCGTCGACCAGGAGTAAACTTGGATTCTGAATTAGCGCCCGGCAAATGCCGACTCGCTGGCGCTGACCACCAGACAATTCGTCGGCGCGCTTGTCGACCATATCATCCAGGCCAACCCTTTCC
>JACZQS010000203.1 GCA_022545625.1 Pseudomonadota bacterium | reverse complement strand
CCTTTTGCCGTCTATGTCGGCATCGTCTATACCTATCTGCCATTTATGATTCTGCCACTGTATGCCAATATGGAAAAACTCGATGCCTCGCTGCGCGAGGTGGCAGCCGATCTTGGCGCAAAACCGTCAACGACATTTTTAACCGTGACCCTGCCCTTGACGATACCAGGCATTATTGCGGGTTCATTACTGGTTTTTATTCCTGCTACCGGTGAATTTATCATTCCGGACCTGCTCGGTGGCGGCAATGTTTTGATGATTGGCCGCTTACTCTACAACGAATTTACCGCCAACCATGACTGGCCTATAGCCTCAGCCGTAGCGATAATATTGGTGATAGCCCTGGTTCTGCCAATGATGCTTTACCAGCATACCCAGGGAAAGCAGGTGGATACCTAAGACATGCACAACACCGGCCAGCGCTCAAGATTTTTAATTACCACTACCTGCTTCGGCTTGGCGTTTCTTTATATCCCGATGGTGTTACTGATCATTTATTCGTTCAATTATTCCAAGTTGGTACCCGTATGGGGTGGCTGGTCCATCCGATGGTATAAGGTCCTGTTCCAGAGCGAAGACGTCTGGGAAGCGGTCGCACTGAGTCTGAAAGTAGCCACGGTCAATGCCTGCTTTGCAACATTACTCGGAACACTCGCTGGTCTCGCACTGGTGCGCTTCGGAAGCTTCAAAGGGCGCACGCTATTCTCAGGTATGATAACCGCACCGCTGGTAATGCCCGAGGTGATTACCGGCCTGTCGCTGTTATTACTGTTTATTACCCTGAAAGAATTGATCGGCTGGCCGGATAAACGTGGATTCACAACGATCACGATCGCCCATATTACCTTTTCGATGGCCTATGTCGCGGTCATTATTCAGTCTCGTCTCGCGGGCATGTCGCAAGACCTCGAAGAAGCGGCGCAGGACCTCGGCGCAAAACCATTCCGGGTGATGATTGATATCACCATGCCGTTGATCGCACCGGGCATGCTGGCTGGCTGGCTATTGGCTTTCACGCTATCCCTGGACGATTTGATTATCGCCAGTTTCGTCTCGGGCCCCGGCGCCACCACGATGCCAATGTTGATTTATTCGCGGGTCCGACTGGGATTACGTCCCGACATCAATGCACTTGCGACAATCATTATTGTTGTCGTCGCCATCGGAATAATATTAGCTGGCTGGATAATGTTCCGCCAGCAGAAGCGCCGCGAACTCGAACTAGCAATGTCGAGCGAAGAAGCCTAACCCGGATCGCGTCGTAGCGCCTGGCACATGCAATGCACACCGCCGCCACCGGGCGTAATCATCGAAACATCCGGGTCGTAGATTTTTAACCCAAGCGCACGTGCTTTTTCTTTTAGCACCAGGCTTTTCTCCGGCAACAAAATCCTGTCGTCGCCAAGTGCGACAACATTGCAGCCGAGGTCGAGCGTATCCTGAAACGGCACCGAAACTATTTCGATTGCCTTCGACTTCAACCACTCGACGACATCTGGATCGGTTGATTCCAGGCATACTGCCGCGAGCTTTGGCGCCAGCATGACCACCATTAAATCGATATGCACGTAAAAGGGATCGATATCGGTAAGCCTGACCTCCCAGCCTTCGGCCTCAAACCAGGCTTTCAATTGCAGGGCCGATTGCTCCTGGCTGCGCCCGTCCTCACCTTCCCAACCGATCAACACGGCGCCGGGTTCGATGACATTGAAGTCGCCGCCTTCGAAGGTCCCGGCCGTGACATAGTCATAGACAGGAATGCCGAGTCTTTCGTAAGTCTCGATGGCGCGGTAGTTCTCTCCACGCCGCCACCAGTTTGCCATGCTGGTAATTATCGCCCCGAATGGCGTCATCACCGACGAGTCCCGGGCAAATATTTGATAGGGCAAGGCCGGGTCGGGCGCATGCATGTGCACTTTGACACCGGCTGATTCATAGGCGGAGATCATTTCCGCGTGTTGTTCCCGGGCGACTTTTGCATTGAACTGGTAATTTCTACGGAAACTCTTTTTAGAAACCGAACTGGTTTCCAACCACTGATAGTGGTCAGCCGGGCCAAGCAACACGTCCCTGAGTACACCATATTCGCTGTCGGCACCCCATTCCTGAAGTACCGGTGTACTCCCTTTTTCCTGCCTTGTGCGTAAACTGAATGTCGGATTCATGCCGGTTACCTGGATATAATTATGTGATCACTTTTAACCAGTAAAATCTATCATGTGCAAGAGCAAATTGTCAAATTGTCGCGATTACTACCCTTACTCCATAAGGCATTATGTCGATGTTGACTTCTCAATATTTTGTGATCACAATATAGCAATATCTAGTAATTACTGCCTTTTTTCGTGACAGATTTTTGGAACACACAATCGATAACAATTGAGAGAGTAAATATGAATCAGCAATCCGCGCCCCTGGCTGGCAATAACACCGAGAGATGGCAAAGCCTCGACAGCGCCCATCACCTCCACCCCTTCACCGATCCAAAGGAACTGAAGGAAAATGCCGCACGTATCATCGAATCGGCACAGGGTATCTATCTAACCGATTCCGATGGTAAAGAGTACCTGGATGCAATGGCGGGTCTATGGTGCGTGAACATGGGTTACGGTCGACAGGAATTGATCGACGCCGCGCATAACCAGATCCAGCAGTTGCCCTTTTACAATGCGTTTTTTAAAACCTCTCACCCACCCGCGGCCGAGCTGGGCGCACTACTCGCCGAAGTGACGCCCGCGCACATGAATCACGCGTTTTTCACCAGCTCCGGTTCTGAAGCCAACGATACCGTGCTTCGCGTGGTCTGGCGTTACTGGGATATTCTTGGCAAACCTGAAAAGCGCGTCATCATCAGCCGCAAAAATGCCTACCATGGCAGCACAATCGCCGCTTCGAGCCTCGGCGGAATGGCCGATATGCACAAGCAGGGCGGGATAATTCCGAATATTGTCCACGTCGAGCAGCCCTACTGGTTCGGCAAACGCTGCGAACTGGGTAGCGACCTGGACCCGGAAGAATTCGGTCGTGAGGTCGCACAGTCGCTCGCCGACAAGATCGAAGAGCTCGGCGAAGACCGGGTTGCAGCGTTCATCGCCGAGCCGATCCAGGGCGCTGGTGGCGTGATTGTGCCGCCTGACAGCTACTGGACGGAGGTGAAGAAAATTTGCGCTCAATACGAAATCCTGTTCGTCGTAGACGAAGTGATTTGTGGTTTCGGCCGCACCGGCCACTGGTTTGGCAGCGACCTGCTGGATCTCAAACCCGACCTGATGCCGATGGCCAAGGGTATGTCTTCGGGCTACCTGCCGATCGGTGGTGTGATGGTTTCAGATCGGGTTGCCGACGTGCTGGTTAACCAGGGTGGTGAATTCAACCATGGCTATACCTACTCCGGTCATCCGGTTTGCGCGGCCGTGGCGGCAGCCAATATCCGGCTGATGCAACGCGAAAATATCGTTGAAACCGTACGCGAATCAACTGCACCCTATTTGCAAAAACGCCTGGGCGAACTGGGCGACCACCCACTGGTAGGCGAAGCCCGTGGTGTCGGTATGCTGGGTGCGATCGAACTGGTTGAAGACAAGGCCAACTACGTCAAATTTAACAAGGACAGGAGAGCCGGCACTATCTGTCGAACCCATTGTTTCGACAATGGTCTGGTCATGCGCGCGGTCGGCGATACGATGATTATTTCGCCGCCGCTGGTAATGCAAAAATCGGATATTGACGTTTTTTTCGAACGTGCCTGGAAAAGCCTGGATCAGACCCACAAGGATTTGAAACAATAGTCTCGGATGTTTAAGCTCACCCAGGATCGAAGCGATACCGACGACTACCCAGGCTCCTATTATCATGCGAGCCGGAATCGCGGTCCTGATACGGAACCGTTAGACGGTTCCAGCCGTGCCGATGTTTGCGTGATTGGCGGTGGCTACACCGGGCTGTCCACCGCGCTGCACCTGTCAAAAAATGGCTATAGAGTCATATTGCTCGAGGCCCGCAAACTGGGCTGGGGAGCCTCGGGTCGAAACGGCGGGCAGCTTGGCAGCGGGCAGAACAAAGATCAGATCGAACTGGAAAAGTTACTCGGTAAAAGCACCGCGCATGCGCTCTGGGACCTGGCGCAGGACGCCAAGGCACTCGCCCGAAGTTTAATCACTGAATACAACATCGACTGCGACCTGAAACCCGGCGTCGCCCATCCCGATCATAAACCGGGCTACGCCGCGCATACACGCGCCTATGTCGACCACCTGCGCGAGCACTATCAGTATGATTCGATAGAATATCTTGAACGCGCGGAAATGGCCGCACTAGTCGGCAGCGACAGGTATTATGGGGGCAGCATCGATCATGGTGCCGGGCATCTGCACCCGCTCAACTATGCACTGGGATTGGCCGATGCGGCGATACAAAATGGCGCGATCCTGCATGAAAACACCGTAGTCGAAAGCTACCAGGAAGGTAAAACCACGCGCGTACAGACCAACCGGGGCACGGTAGAAGCCGATTCGATTGTACTCGCCTGTAACGGTTATCTTGGGAAGCTGGAACAGCGTTTATCCGGTAAGATCATGCCGATCAATAATTTCATCGTCGCTACCGAGCCGTTGAGCGATGAGCGGGTCAACGAGATTAATCCGCAGGATATTGCATTTGCCGATTCACGCTTCGTGGTGAATTATTACCGCCTGTCCGCGGACAAAAGACTGCTGTTTGGTGGGGGTGAAAACTACCGTAACCGGTTCCCCCGGGACATCGAATCATTTGTACGCAAGCCCATGCTCGAAGTCTATCCACAGCTGGCCGATACACCGATCGAATACGCCTGGGGTGGTACGCTCGCGGTGACACTCAACCGCATGCCGCACTTTGGCCGTTTAGGCAAGCACGGTACTTATTTTGCACAGGGCTACTCCGGCCATGGTGTAGCACTATCAACAATGGCAGGTAAACTCATCGCCGATGCGATTGCCGGTGAAACCGGGAATTTTGATTTATTTGGCAAACTGCCAACACATTCCTTCCCGGGCGGCGACTGGTTACGCTGGCCCGGGCTGGTGCTTGGTATGAGTTACTACGCGCTGCGTGATCGGCTATGAGACGGCTGTGCCCTCAGTGTGCCGCCTTCA
>JACZQS010000202.1 GCA_022545625.1 Pseudomonadota bacterium | reverse complement strand
TTGGTTAAGAAATAGCCGCCTTTAGCGGCGCACTGCAAATGAAAAAAGGCCTGATTGAAGCAGCGAATGGCGGCACCCTGTTCCTTGACGAAATCGGAGACCTGTCGCTGGGGGCACAGGATGGTTTATTGAGCGTTCTAAAAGATGGCGAAATCCGTCGAATTGGATCAAATCAGACTATCAGGGTTGATGTTCGAATCCTGGTGGCGACCCACAAGAACCTGCGACAAATGATCGAGGATGATCTATTTCGTGAGGATTTGTATTACCTTCTGAATGACTTCGAATTGCACCTGCCGCCATTGCGAGAGCGAGGTAGCGATATGAAGATGCTGGCTGATGCGATTTTGACCAAAATGTCGCATCGGATTCACCGCAATTCAATCGGGTTTGACGATAAGGCCTATGCAGAGCTTGCAAAATATTCCTGGCCCGGTAACGTGCGAGAATTGGAAAACGTGATCGAAAGATCGGTAATCCTGTGCAACGGTCTTCGTATCGAAGCTGAAGATTTGACCTTGAGTATTGCCAATACCGCCCATCAGCGACCCATCACCGAACTCGAACAACCGCTATCCCTGGATGATTATTTTGTCAGCTTTGTGAAGAAGTTTCAGTCCAGGTTCAACGAAACCGAACTGGCAAAAATGCTCGGCATTAGCCGCAAGAATTTATGGGAAAAGCGCCAACGGCTCGATATTCCCTCGCGCAAAGAAACCACAGGATAAGACGGTTATTGTCATGCAGACACATTCATGACTGACCCAGTCACTAAAGGCCTCTCGAAGAAAATCGCTGATACCATTCTCGCCGGCTTTGACCGCCATTTTTCATTCTTTACTAAAATTACCCGGGGCGCACGCAAGCGCTTTGAAAATGCTGACTGGGAAGGCGAACGTAAGGCTTCGCGAGAACGCATAAAATTTTACGATATCCGGGTTAAAGATGCGATCCGGAGCCTGAACAAGCTGTTCGATCTGGACAACTTCAGTGGCGCACTCTGGTTCGACGTCAAGCGTGAATATGTTCAATTGATTCAGGACCATAACCAGCCAGAACTGGCAGAAACTTTTTATAATTCTGTTTTCTGCGCACGCTTCCACCGCGACTACTTTGACAACGATTATATTTTTGTACGCAGTGTTGTATCGACCGAATTTATAGAATCGGACAAGCCCTCTTATCACGTCTATTACCCGGCACGGCGTGGATTCCGCGCATCGATTCGACAGGTCATGATCGACGGCGGTTTTAAACTCGCCTTTGAGAATCTAGACCGGGACGTCAGGAATATCATCCAGGCCCTGATTAAACAGGCCTTTCCGCGCCCACGGCGGGCACATTTAAATTTCCAGTTTCAAGTTATCAGCACCGTGTTCTATCGCAACAAGGCGGCTTATATTGTAGGTAAGTGTATCAATGCCGATCAGGAAATCCCGTTTGCAATTCCAATCCTGAATAACGAACAGGGCTCGATTTATGCAGACACGATAATCATCGGCACCAAGGGTCTCTCACGCCTGTTCGAGTTCTCCTATGTCTACTTCATGGTCGATCACCCGGTACCGTCGTCGATCGTATCTTTCTTGCGCAAGTTGATGCCGTCGCGCAGCAAGGAGGATTTATACTCGGCGATTGGACTGCATAAACAGGGGAAAACCGACTTTTATCGTGACTTTTTACATCACCTCAAACATTCCGAAGATGAACTGATTAATGCCCCGGGTATCAAGGGTATGGTCATGGCTGTATTCACGCTGCCTTCATACCCGTACGTATTCAAAGTAATTCGGGATCGCTTTCCACCGCCGAAAAAGGTAACCCGGCAGCAGGTGCAAAATGCCTATCAACTGGTAAAGCAGCACGACCGGGTCGGGCGCATGGCGGACACGCTTGAATATTCCCACGTTGCACTGCCACGGAAACGTTTTTCCACGGACCTGCTTGAAGAACTGTACGCCACCTGTGAGAACAGTATCGCTGAGGAAGGCGAGCACATTGTCATAGAACACCTTTATATCGAGCGTCGCATGACGCCGTTGAATATAGCCGTGGTTCGCGCCGATGATAAAACACTGGATCGCCTGATGCGAAGCTATGGTCAGGCGATTAAAGAACTGGCCGCTGCCAACATATTTCCCGGGGACCTACTGCTGAAGAATTTTGGCCTGACCGGACAGGGACAGGGACGCGTGGTGTTCTACGATTATGATGAAATTTGCTACCTGACCGAGTGTAACTTCAGAAAAATTCCACCACCGCGATATCCGGAAGATGAATTCGCGGCAGAACCCTGGTTCAGCATCGGCCCCAGGGATATATTCCCCGAAGAGTTTGCCAGCTTCCTGTTTGTCGAGGAACGAACGCGTCAGTCTTTCCTCAAATATCACAAGGACCTGCTCGATGCAGATTTCTGGATTAAAAAACAGGAAAATATCAGGGCCGGTATCTACGAAGACGTGTTTCCCTACTCCCAGCGCATCCGCTTCGATCGGACTGATTAATCCCTTCCAGGAATCAATCGGGTCGAGCCCATTGAAATTGATAAACTGATCGAAACGCAGTTAAAACTGGTCTTCTTCGGTCGAGCCTGCCATTGCGGTCACCGAGGAGGCACCCCCCTGAATAGTGGTGGTAATGTCATCGAAGTATCCGGCACCGACTTCCTGCTGATGCGAAACAAAGGTATAACCATTGCCCCCGGCTGCAAATTCAGGTTCCTGCACCTTATCCACATAGTGTTTCATGCCTTCGCCCCTGGCGTAATCGTAGGACAAATCGTACATCTGATGCCACATGCCGTGAATGCCCGCCAGTGTAATGAACTGATACTTGTAGCCCATATCACTTAACCTGTCCTGGAACTCGGCGATAGTTTTATCGTCGAGGTTCTTCTTCCAGTTGAACGATGGTGAGCAGTTGTATGCCAGTAACTGCCCGGGGTTTTCTGCCTGTACCGCCTCGGCCCATTCGCGGGCAAACCCCAGATCAGGCGTGCCGGTTTCGCACCACACCATATCGGCATAGGGAGCGTAGGCAATACCGCGAGCGATAGCCTGCTCAAGACCATTTTTGACATTGTAGAAACCTTCGATGGTACGCTCACCGGTCAAAAACGGTTTATCGCGTGGATCGACATCAGAGGTGACCAGGTTGGCTGCTTCTGAATCAGTCCGGGCCAGGATCACGGTAGGTACACCCATGACATCGGCCGCGAGTCGAGCCGCTACCAGTTTTTGTTCGGCTTCCTGGGTCGGTATCAAAACTTTACCACCCATGTGACCACATTTCTTTACCGCGGCCAGCTGATCTTCGAAATGAACCCCACCGGCGCCACTGGCAATCATGTTTTTCATCAATTCGTAAGCGTTCAATACCCCGCCAAATCCGGCTTCGGCGTCAGCTACGATGGGAATGAAATAATCGGTGTAGTTATCGTCTCCCGGGTTGATCCCGCGTGACCATTGAATTTCGTCGGCACGTCGAAATGCATTATTAATCCGACGTACCATCGTTGGAACCGAATCGTAGGCGTAGAGTGACTGATCAGGGTACATGGTTTCGGAGGTATTGCCGTCAGCGGCCACCTGCCACCCCGACAGATAAATTGCCTCGATGCCTGCTTTCGCCTGTTGCATGGCCTGGCCGCCAGTGAGCGCGCCGAGGCTGTTTACATAACCTTTTTTAGCCCCACCATTGACCAGGCTCCAAAGCTTTTCAGCACCTATGCGAGCCAGGGTATTTTCAGGTTGTACCGAGCCGCGTAAACGCACCACATCGGCAGCGTTATAACCACGCTTGACACTCGCCCAACGTGAATTCTCCTGCCAGTCTTTCTCTAGCGCGACGGCCTGTTCTTCTCTCGTCATAGTGTATCTCTCTATTTAATAAAGGCGTTTTTCAACCTGTGGCTGCACCGGTCTCAAGCCTACCAGAGCTGACTATATGCTTATATTATCTATTTAAAAAGTTAATTTATTCAATTCAAGTTATCGAAATAACCAATAGTTCCTGCGGGCTTTTCAGGCATCATAATGGGTAAAACTTGCACCGATTCGAACTACCGATGATAGCGCTAATATGACCGGTTTTGGGTCCTGCCTGTTGCGACTTTTGACATTGTAAATTACTCAAACAACCTGCGGCTATTGACAGACTGAATCCAGGCAATTAATAATTGAAATATTGGATTATTATAAAAACAAACATTGGTTAAACCAATACCAATTCGATACCGGGAGACAGGGGTATGGCCAATACCTATTATAAACAGAATCATTTGAAGAAGTTGCGAGCATTCTGCCAGACTGCAAAGCTGGGCAGTATGACAAAAGCCGCCGCCTCGCTGTTTACCAGCCAACCAACCATCTCTCTGTAAATACAGGCACTCGAAGAAGAAATGGATACCCGGTTGTTCGAGCGCTGTGGACCGAAACTCACTCTCGAAGCGGGCGGTTGGGAAGTCATCAAGCGTTATGTGAGTCTGGGTCAGGGGATTTCGATCGTGACCGACGTCTGCATTACCGAGGACGATCGCACAAAATTGAAGGTAATTCCGATAGGCCGATATTTTCCTAAACGAAGTTATGGCATCGTTACCCGTAACGGCAAATTCCTCTCGGCACCCTCGCAACGATTCATTGAAATTATGAATCAATGTTTTGTGGTTGATCGAGGAAATTCTGAATAATTCATCGAGAAATTGTCAGCTTTGCCTTATGATTTAACCTGCTATCAATAAGAGACAAGAACGAATTTACTAATTAAACCCAGGGGCTAGAGCATGTCTTATCAACAGGAATACCAGGCGTCGATTGAAGATCCAGAGGCTTTTTGGGCCGAAAAGGCCAATCTGGTTCCCTGGTACAAGAAACCACAAAATATTCTCAGTATCGACGAACATGGCATACACCGCTGGTTCGCCGATGGTGAAATGAATACCTGCTATATGGCGCTCGACCACCATGTTGAGAACGGACGGGGTGATCAGACAGCGCTGATTTACGATTCCCCGGTTACCGACCAGAAGAAAACATTCAGCTATGCCGAATTGCGAGACGAGGTTGCGCTTTGCGCCGGTATGTTGCAAATGCAGGGTGTCGCTAAGGGTGACCGTGTAGTGATTTACCTGCCGATGATTCCGGAGGCCGTCATTTCGATGCTTGCCTGTGCACGGCTC
>JACZQS010000201.1 GCA_022545625.1 Pseudomonadota bacterium | reverse complement strand
CTGGGTTAGCACGGATGACCCGACGCAAATCGACCGAGTGCTCCTGTCCCAGGCAAAGTAGCAATCGTCCTTCTGCAGTGACACGAACTCGATTACAGCTTTCACAAAAGTTATGGCTATGCGGCGAGATAAATCCGATACGGGTATTTTCATGCTCCGGTAGTCGAAAATATCGGGTTGGTCCCGCGGTTTTCATCGTGGTTGGTAAAATTTCGTAATGCTGCTCCAGGTCTTCGAGAATTTGGTCACTGGAGTAATAGGATTTTGCGCGATCGTGATGCGTGTTTTCACCCAGTGGCATCTCCTCGATAAAACTGATATCGATACCACGATCGATTACAAAACTGACCAGGTCGAACATTTCGTCGTGGTTGTAGTTTTTCAACACCACGCTATTGATCTTGATCTGATCGAAATCACAGGCGATCGCCGCGTCGATGCCATCCAGTGTACGGCTTAATTCACCCACGCGGGTCATCTCGTGGAAACGATCAGCGCGCAGGGTATCCAGGCTGATATTAATCCGGGTTACCCCGGCAGCTTTCAGCTGTTTGGCATATTTTTTTAACTGTGTGCCATTGGTGGTCAGGGTCAGATCTTTTAACGCTTCAACCGCACCGAGGTTATTGAATAACTGCAGGATATTTCTACGTACCAATGGTTCGCCCCCGGTGATACGTATCTTGTCTACACCCAGATCAATAAATGACCGGCCGACAGTCTCCATTTCCTCGAGGGTCAATAACTGCGTACGTGGAACAAATGTCATTTTTTCCGGCATGCAGTATACGCAGCGTAAATCGCAGCGATCGGTGACCGACAAACGAACGTAGTTGACTGTGCGACCGAAACGGTCGATGAGCTGGTTTTCGTGGCTGCTGGTTGAGGTGGATTCGACTGACATAGTCCGAACGATTCTAGCAATTATCCACTGCTTTGAATATTCACATTTTTTATAGGGGTTTATTCCTCTCCCCGATTCAATCAAATAGCCTCGGGATGTGCTAAGGTTTGCGGCCTGTCCGGAATGAATATAACTATCGATGACCACCACTTTTCACGCTGCCTGCATCCAGAATACTGCAACCCGGGATATAGCGGCTAATATCGCCTGGGTCTGTGAACGTATCGGCGAGGCACGATCCGAAGGTGCCGATTTTATCACCCTGCCGGAGACCGTAGGCTTGATCGAACCAGTCAACGCGCAGATTCCTGATGCCTGTTACAGCGAGGCAGAGGATGTTGGGCTGTTAGCCTTTCGGCAACAGGCGCAGACGCTTGCGGTCACCATCCTGGTTGGTTCACAGTTAATCAAGGCTGCTGATCAGCGGATCGTCAACCGTAGCTTTTTACTGGATACACGGGGGGAAATTGTTGCCCGTTACGACAAGCTGCACCTGTTCGATATCGAACTCTCGAACGGGGAGTTCTATCGGGAATCGGATGTGATCGCAGCGGGTGACAAGGCGGTGCTGGCATCAACGCCATGGGGCAAACTGGGGATGTCGGTTTGTTATGACTTACGCTTTGCTGCGCTTTACCGTGCATTGGCGCAAAATGGCGCACAATTCATTACGATTCCAGCCGCTTTCACCCAAACTACCGGTAAGGCGCACTGGCATACGCTGGTTCGAGCCAGGGCGATCGAGAACGCCTGTTTTATCATTGCGCCAAACCAGTGCGGTCACCACGCCGATAAAAGGAAATCATGGGGGCATTCGCTGATCGTTAATCCCTGGGGAGAAGTACTCGCCGATGGGGGCGTGGAGCCGGGCATCATCTATGCCGATATCGATTTATCAGAGGTCGATAAGGCACGCAATATGATTCCGGCGCTTAAACATGACCGACCTTTTACGCTGGATTAACTTTCCGGGTTAGGACATCGTTCGTCATCGATAGCTTTCCCGTCTTTCCACAATGCCAGTCAATGGCTGCGCGCGGTCCTGTCCATCGCACCAATCTCCTGCGCCATGTCGAAAAAGGCTGAAAAGTCGTATTCCAACGCCTCGATCATGGCTAAAAATGCGGGGGCATGGGTGTTGTATGCAGAAACCGATCCAATCTTGGCATTGTTCAGTTCTCCCGCGAACCAGTTCTTAAACCCACCTTTATAACTCAGGTTTTCTGCGATCACGGAATAGGCCTCGCGGCTGGTAGCAAAAATAGCCTGTTTCTTTTCGCGTTTAGTCGCGTCATCAGCCTCCGTTACATAAAGCTGGCTCAGCTTTTCACGGGTTTGCCCGATCAGCGCTACCACCCTGCGCCGGTATTCGATCCAGCGTTTAAATTCACTCATTTGGGTATCCTTATGAACAGACTTCAGCCATAACTCGGTACCTGCGAGCTGTACCGCGAGCGCGAGCGATTCGTTGAATTGTGTATCGTCATCGATATATACGCGCTGGTGAGTAAGTTCATGAAATAACAGGCCGGCAAGACGATAATCCGGCCAGTCGATAAAACTGCTCAGTACTGGATCATCGAACCAGCCTAATGTCGAATAGGCAGGCACATAGCCGATGTGAGTATCAAAGCCCTGCGATTTGAGCTGTATGGCATATTCGTTTAGACGTTCTTCATCGTAGTACCCACGATAGCTAGCGCAGCCGACAATCGGGTAACACCAGCGATGCAGTTGGGTCGAAAACTCGGTGGCAGCAAACAAATTTTGCAACACATAGGGTCGATCGAGCTGGACGTAATTGCTATAACTATCCGACTCGGGTAAGGCGAGCCGATCGACTGAAAATTTTCGAATTTGTTGAACCAGTAGCAGGCGCTGCCGCAGATCAGCGTCGAGATCGGGCTGTTCGAGCATGACGTCGATATCCACACGCTGGCTCATCAGGGCCAGGTGGCCCCGCGATACATTCCAGTAATAGCCGAGATCGGAGCAGGCGCTCAAAAACAATATGAGGGTAAAACAGAAAAACCTGCGCATCGACTAATTCAGTGTTTTTATTGTGTTCAACAAACAGTATTCTCTCACATTCCCGAATAATGAGAACAATCATGATCATTTCCAGTCAATTCGACGCCGGCAATATCGAGTGCATCGATCAAAGCGATGCCAGCAATATCAAGTTACGTATTCGGGCCGACCATCAGTCTGATTTTTACCAGTGGTTTTATTTTCGCGCAGCGAATGTCGGTGATATTGCTTGCCGGTATGTCATCGAAAATGCAGCGGGTGCCGCTTATATCGGTGGTTGGAAGGATTACCGGGCGGTGGCATCCTATGATCGCGAATTCTGGTTCCGCGTCGATACCTCGTTTGATGGAAAGCAACTCGTGATAGAGCATACCAGCGAGCAGGATCAGGTTTACTTCGCTTATTTCGCGCCCTACTCGATGGAACGCCATGCCGATCTGATAGCATTTGCGCAAGGTAGCGAAAAATGCCAGGTCGAGACATTGGGCCATACGCTCGATGGCCAGGCAATCGACTGCCTGCGCTTTGGAGACCCCGACAAGGCAGACAAGACCCTGTGGATGGTGGCGCGACAGCACCCGGGCGAAACCATGGCCGAATGGTGGATGGAAGGTCTGATTAACCGGTTGGTCGACGATAGCGACCCGGTAGTGCGGGCCGTATTGCAAAAATCGGTCATCTACCTGGTGCCAAACATGAATCCAGACGGCAGCCGGCGAGGCCATTTACGTACCAACGCGGCCGGTATCAATCTGAACCGTGAATGGCATCAATCGAGCCTGGAGAAAAGTCCGGAGGTCTATCATGTGCTCGAAAAGATGAAATCTACCGGCCTCGATTTTGGTCTCGATGTGCATGGTGACGAAGCCTTGCCCTACAATTTTCTGGCTGGCACGGAAGGCATTCCGGGCTGGAGCAAGTCGCGACAGAATAAGCTCGATCTTTACAAACAGACACTAGCGAGTATCAACCCTGATTTCCAGACCGAGCATGGCTACCCGGCCAATAGCGCCGGTAATGCGAACATGAGTTATTGCTCTAATGCGCTGGCTGAACACTTTAATGCCCCGGTAATGACGCTCGAAATGCCATTTAAGGATGCCCTCGATACCCCCGATAATGAACAGGGCTGGAGCCCCGAGCGTTGTATGAAACTTGCCAGCAGTTGCCTGGATGCCCTGTATATGTGTTGGGATGAAATGATTTAAGGGGTAATAAAATCTGGTTATTCCGCTTTCACTGGATCACTAGATTCCGGCTCGGGGGCCGGAATGACGGTTGTTTCTCTTAACCCCCATCAACCCCGCCACTGCGTACCAGCTCGGCGAGTCGATCGTCATCATAGGCCTGTTCCAGCTTGCCCGCAGCCGCTTCGGCGGCGGCCTGTAAATCCTCGCCACAGCTCACTGCTTCTTGTCGCCATTGTTCCAGGTAGGCGTCAGTGCCGGCCATTTTGGCGCGCATTGCTGCTTTATCGATGGCTAAAGCAAAGCGCTCGCTTAGCACCAGTTTGGCTTTTTCGCGGCGCTCCTTGGCAATCACCTGAGCGGGGATATCACGCCAGTAAAGAGTGGTTAATTTGGGCATCGTAGTTGTTCACCTGTCGATTGAGGACGCGAGTATAAGTAGCCTTACGGCCGAAATCCAGCGGTCAATTCGCGATAGCAAATAGTAACAGCTGTGTGATATCGGATAGTTTTCGGTTTGCCGGGGTGAGCGATAAATTAGCCTATGATTCCAGGCTTGCAATCATGATAATAAGCGATTAGTCGTAACCCAGTTTGGAAAGGTGAGTGATGCTAAAGGTAGGATTTATCGGATTGGGAAATGTTGGCGCTAAACTGGCCGGCAGTTTATTGCGTAATGGTGTCGATTTGATCGTACGCGATCTGCACCGGAATATCGCCCAGCCATTCCTCGACGGTGGCGCCAGCTGGGCCGATAGCCCGCGTGAAATGGCCGAGGAGGTCGATGTATTGATTACCTGTCTGCCGAGTCCAGCGACGAGTGCAGTCGTGATGGAAGCCGAAAATGGCGTACTCGCGGGTTTGGGTGACGGCAAGGTCTGGGCCGAAATGAGCACCACGGACAGGGATGAAGTCCTGCGTCTCGGTGAAAAGGTCAAAGCGGTGGGTGCCGAGCCGGTTGACTGCCCGGTTTCAGGTGGCTGCCATCGTGCGGCAACCGGCAACATAGCGATATTTGCCGGCTGCGAGCGCTCAACCTTTGAAACTATATTACCGCTGCTGAAAAT
>JACZQS010000200.1 GCA_022545625.1 Pseudomonadota bacterium | reverse complement strand
TGCCCAAAATGACCAATTTCTGCGTTGTGAAACTTAGCAATAGCCCTGCTATTACGCAGCACAGGGAAGTGCCAGTGCCGCGGCGACAGGATGTCGATGAGCGGCCTTGCGTTCCACGCCTTGAACTTGATCATTTTGAATCACAACCCGATTCACCCAGAATTAATCAGAGGCTCCCTAGATTAGAGCTATGCAGATTTATTCGGCCTCGCCGAAACGATTGTTGATGAGATGAATCATCGCCTTCATGCAGTCTTCCTCATCGCTGCCGTCGACCTCCAGAATAACTTTGGTACCTTTACCTGCCGCTAGCATCATTACGCCCATGATACTTTTGGCATTCACCCGATTGCCTTGCTTGTCTATAAATACATCGCTTTGAAACCCACTTGCCTTACTCACCAGCTTCGAGGCGGCCCGGGCGTGTAAGCCGAGCTTGTTGATTATGGTAATGTTTTCAGAGATCATTTTTAAGATATCAGCCTGGAATAAGAGTTATCCTGGTACAAAACTTTTCCTCGTCCTCTCGATGGTCGGTCGATCTAGATAATCATCAGGCCGGCATTCATACCAGGTCCCGGTGATGTACCGAAGCATTGTATTGATTTTTTTGCAATTCACCGGCGATTTTTTCGACCAGATAGACTGATCGGTGTTGCCCACCGGTACAGCCAATCGATATAGTTAAGTAACTTCGATTTTCTTCCTCGAAACATGGAATCCAGGTTTTCAGAAAATCGTTGATCGATTGCAACATGGAAATCACGTTGTCAAATTCCTCCAGGTATCGTATCACTGGCCCGTCTTTACCATTGAGTTCCTTGAGTTGATCTTCCCAGTGCGGATTTGGTAGGCAACGAACGTCAAAGATGTAATCGGTATCGGCGGGCAGGCCATGTTTGAAGCCGAACGACTGGACCAAAATGGATAGATTTTTACCGGTATCGGGTAGTAAACGAGTGATAATAGTATGTCGTAATTCATGAGCATTGTAGGTCGAGGTATCAATTTTGAGATCGGCCACGGCATAGATATTACTTAACAGCTTGCGTTCCAGTTCTATGATCTCGACCAGCGGCTTCCCCTGCTTTGATAACGGATGTTTGCGACGGGTTTCGCTGAAGCGGCTTATCAACTTTTTGATATCCGATGTCAGGAAAAGAACCTCGACGAGGATGTTTCGTGACTTGATTTGATCGATAATTTGTTCAAATCGATCCATGTCCTCGACGCCACTTCGAGCATCGATTGCGACCGCGATCAAGTTGTAAAGCGCTGGCTTCGAATAGGTCATCTTATCGATAAAATTTGGCAATAACCCGACCGGAAGATTATCGACACAAAAGTAATCGGCATCTTCCAGGGTATGCAGCGCTACAGTCTTGCCCGAGCCTGAGAGGCCACTGACGATCACCAGTTTCATCGCCAGGTACCCGTGCTTGCGGGGGCACAGCTGGAATTAATTATAGCGATTTTTGCTTCTCTCCGATCGCCTGATTCTTACGTATTATGAAATCCCCGGCTGACGCGAAAGCCTGTCGGGGCAGCGGTTGATATTGCTGGAGGAATTGGTAATTTACTTGTACGGTTTTCATTGCTCGGCAAGGTCAATGATGCGTGCTACCTCGTCTCCCGAACCGGCTTTTCGAATAGCGTCGCAAATTTCGCTCTGCGAGAAAATTTTCGCCAGTGATGACAAAATTTCCAAATGTTCGTCGGTTGCGTTTTCAGGGAGGATAATGGTAAAAATCAAATCTACCGGCTGATTATCAGGTGCTTCGAAGTTGACAGGTTGAGCGAGTCTAATGAAGCAGGCAATGGTAATGTCCAGGTCAGCAAGGCGAGCGTGAGGTATCGCAAAACCCTTGCCCAATCCGGTGCTGCCGAGTCGCTCGCGATCGAGTAGATTGTTATAGAGTTTTACCTGCGAAAGGTCAAACTGGGTGGCGACGGTGTTGGCGATAAATTCGAGCAGTCTTTTTTTACTCGAGATATCCGTATCGATGAAGATACGGTCGGGAGACAAGAGTGCTGAGATTGTCATGTACTGTAGAACTTAAAAACCAGATGCTTTAGTTTATGTACGAATCGAATATGTGCGAATCTTATCCAATTCGATCGAGTATGCAAGCCCTATCAGTTATGCCACTTCGGGTATCTCGCCCTTGCTGCGATGACTTTTTAATTTCTCTTTGTACTTTTTACCCTGTCGGTCAAGTTTATCCACGAGCCCATCAATTGCTGCATACATATCTTCCTGTACATCGTCTGCATGCAGATTAATTCCGCTGACATGTAAGGTCGCTTCGGCTTTGTGCCGTAGTTTTTCGACGGTTAATACGACGTGTATATCCAGTGCCTGATCGAAATGACGATCCAGTTTCTCGATTTTTTCATTGACGTAGTTCCGCATAGAATCCGTGATCTCGACATGGTGACCGCTCAAATTTACCTGCATCAGTAACCTCCTTCGGTTTGTGTATCCGCATTGCTGCGAATCATTGGTGTCTCAGAAAAGACGTTTACGCTCGTTAGATGGTGGTATATGCATCGCTTCGCGATATTTGGCAACGGTTCTCCTCGCAACGTTGATACCCTGATCACCTAAAAACAGAGCAATTTTATTATCGCTTAAGGGTTTATCTGGTTTCTCGGCAGCGATAAACTTTTTGATGATGGCGCGAATCGCAGTAGATGAACATTCGCCACCATTAGATGTGTTGACATGACTGGAAAAGAAGTACTTGAACTCCAGGATACCGCGCGGTGTGTGCATGTACTTATGCGTGGTCACTCTCGATATGGTCGATTCGTGCAATTCGAGCAATTCCGCGATATCGCGTAGCACCATCGGTTGCATCGCTTCTTCGCCATATTCAAGGAAGGCCTGTTGTCGTTCGACAATAGCATTAGTCACGCGTAACAGGGTTTCGTTACGGCTATCCAAACTTTTAATGAACCAGCGAGCTTCCTGCAGGTGATTTTTCAAATAGGTGTTTTGCTCGCTGTTATCGCTGCGTTTTATCAGATTGGCGTACTGGGTGTTAACGCGAAGTTTCGGCGCATTCTCAGAATTGATACGAACCTGCCATCTACCAGACACCCTGGTGACGTACACGTCGGGAATAATGTACTGGGCATGGTTTTCACTAATCGCATGCCCCGGATGCGGATTACTGGTTTGAATCAATTTAATAATTTCAGATAATTCGGCATCGTTGACCCTGAGCCGTCTTTTCAATAGCGCAAAATCATTGCCTGCCAACTGCTCAAGATACTTGTCTACCAGGGCCAGGGCCTTGGAAAGATGCGGAGTGTCTGGGTCGAGTTGGCTTAATTGAATCGTCATGCATTCGGCGGGTGACCTGGCCGCTACGCCGATCGGGTCAAATCGTTGTACCAGATGCAGCACGGCTTCGACTTCATCGAGTTCAATTTCATCGAACTGTAGTTGCAAACCGACATGTATGTCCTCAATCGACTGGGTCAGGTATCCGGAGTCGTCCGTGGAATCGATGATCGCGAGGCCGATTTCACTATCTTTTTCGGTCAGGTGAGTGCAGTTGAGTTGCCATAACAGATGTTCGTTGAGCGCATCGAGTTCTGGTGCCTGGTTTTCTAATATATCGCGATTATCGTCGCGTGTACTGGATGCCTGTGTGGCAGAAGCGGAAATATTGTCGTAGATATCTTCCCACCGGCTATCGACCTCGAGATCGTCGGGGAGAGTTTGCTTGGCACGATTTTCGGTGATCGTATCAGCGGCAGTTTTTATATCGGTTACATCTTCGCCATTGCCCCCGCTTGTCCTGTCAGGATCTCGGTCCATCACGGTTATTTCACCCAGATTATCTTCCTGCTCCAGTAGTGGATTGGTATCGAGAGTTTCCTGTATTTCGGCCTGCAATTCCAGAGAAGACAGCTGCAATAATTTTATCGCCTGCTGTAATTGCGGTGTCATCGTAAGGCTTTGGCCAATACGTAATTGCAGGCTTTGTTTCATCGAAGGGGACGTTCCTGATATGAGATTCCTGGCGGATATTTTTTTATTCTCATGGATACAGTTATAGCCTAAAATCCTCCCCTAAGTAAATCTTTCTGACGACTTTATTCTCCAGAATTTGAGCTGGTTCACCCTCGGCGAGTATTTTGCCTTCACCCATAACGTATGCCCGATCACATATTCCCAGGGTTTCACGCACATTATGGTCGGTTATCAGCACGCCGATGCGTCGGCTAGCGAGTTGTCGAATAATGTTTTGAATATCGATCACCGAGATTGGATCTATACCGGCAAATGGCTCATCGAGCAGGATAAATTTCAGTTCATTGGCGAGCGCACGGGCAATTTCTACGCGTCGTCGTTCGCCGCCAGAAAGCGATATTCCATTGCTTTCACGGATATGGGTGATCTGGAAATCTTCGAGCAGTCCTTCCAGCTTGTGCAATTTTTGCTGGCGACTGAGATCTTTGCGCAACTGCAATACCGCCATGATATTGTCCTCTACCGAGAGATTTCGAAATACCGAGGCTTCCTGCGGTAAATAGCCGATCCCCTGTTGGGCACGTTGGTGCATGGGTAGATTTTCAATGGCACTGCCATTCAGTAATATCCGTCCTTTATCGTTATTGACGAGGCCGACGATCATATAAAAACAGGTGGTTTTACCCGCCCCGTTGGGGCCTAAGAACCCAAATATTTCGCCTCTTTCAACATCGAAGGAAATTCCGTCTACAGCTTTGGTTTGGCCAAAATACTTCTTTAGTTTTTTGATCTCGATAACGTTGTTTGATTTAGTAGGCACAAATTTATCTTAGCAAGCGTTGTGGCGGGATGTATTTTACCAGTGTTTTAATGAAAAAGGAGCAACAGGGTTGTTGCTCCTTGTCTACACTCGAACCACTGTGTTCCAGTGTTGGTATTTTTCGATTTGGCCACTCATTACCTGTCTCAGCTTTAGGTTTAAGAAGTTGCCGACATCTGTCTCAAGTTGGTGCCGTCCGAAATGAGTGATGGGAACCACGTAGGAAGCTGTTCCGGTGAGAAACATCTCCTCGGCCAGCGGAACCCAAGAAATGGGTACGTCCGTTTCAAAAACTGGGTGCACCAAATCTTCGGCCAGTTGAATTACCCTTCCTCGGGTGATCCCTGCCAGAACTCCAGCATTAAGCGGTGGAGTATAGATTCG
>JACZQS010000199.1 GCA_022545625.1 Pseudomonadota bacterium | reverse complement strand
AGAAACCATGGTTTTCCGAAGTAATAGGGTCGTGTCTGGAACTCGATGTCATCGAAGGCAGTTTTACCCTCGGGCTTTCCCAGCACCTGCAAACCGAGTCGATTGCCAAAATAACTCGCAAGGCATATCCCCGAACCACAGTAGCCCATCGTATAAAACAGGCCATCCTGTTGACCCAGGTGCGGCAGGTAGTCGAAACTGAAACCGACCAGCCCCATCCAGCTGTGGCTGAGTTTGACGTCTTCTAGCTGCGGGAATATACGTAGTAGTTCGAGACGCAGCGCCGGCGCACTCTTCAATGGGTCGGTTTCAAATATCGAAACCCGGCCACCAAACAGTATTCGCTTGCCATCGGGAGATCGACGAAAATAAACCACCAATTTTCTCGAGTCGCTAAATACGCGATGGTTCGGCATCAATTTCTTGGCCCGGGATGGTTCTAGCGCTTCGGTCGCGAGCATGTAACTGCCAATCGGTATTATGCGACGGCGTTGCCATGACGTCACCGAACCGGTATACGCGCTGGTCGCGATAACGACCTTTTTCGCGTTCACCCTGCCGCGGCTGGTGCTCACGCTAAATCCGTCAGCATTACGCTCGATATTTATTGCCGCACAATCGGAGACCAGGGAGCAACCACCGGCATCCGCGACTGCAAGCAGACCCTGATGATACTTCGCCGGATCGAGTGAACAGTGACTATCGATTACCAGGCCACCGTGATAATAGTCACTGTCGATTTCACTCGCCTGGTCCTTGCGCTCGATTAGCGTCAATGCCTGCTCAAGTCCCTTCGGCTGGTTCTCGGCCCGATATGCCAGGCGATTGAACTGGCGTGCATTGTGCGCGGCCACAAAGCGCCCGCATTGATTAAATTCACATTCGATGCCCCGGGAGCGTATATTGTCCCCGAGCCAATCAAGCGCGTTACGCGCTTCCCTGATCAAATCAAAGGCTTTAGCTGCCCCGAATTTGCGCCTGAGCTGGTCGTAGCCAGGTTTGAGCTCACCGCTGATCTGACCGCCATTACGCGTACTGCAACCCCAGCCAGCGCTATGCGCATCGATTACCAGCGTTTCTAATCCCCCACCTACGGTTTCTATCGCACAATTCAATCCAGCGTATCCGGAACCGATTATTAACACATCGGTACTATGCGGCAGGACCTGTTCGACTGCTTCGGGCCGTGGTGTCATATCCCACCAGTAGGGTTGAGTCTTGAAATCCTCGCTAAATATCGATTCGGTCATCAGTTCATCAGTGCCAAAATTGTCTGATGCAGGCTTTGCGGTATCTCGATACCGGTCTCGGGCGTCTTTTGCCGATTGATGAAACGCCGCGCTCCGGGTAAACGCGTACCTTCCTGCTGCAGGATCGCCTCGAACAGTTTTTCGCCGTGTGCCAGGAAGCCCTCCGGATCACCAAACTTGGCAGGATCGAGCGCAATTATCAGCTCGCCACCCTTGGGCGGACCACCCTTGCCGCCATCGTCCTCGGCCGACTCGATGCTTAAAAATTCACCAATCATCGCCCCGGCCAGAAGTTCAACCATCATCGCCAACGATGCTCCCTTGTAGCCACCAAATCCCAGTTGGGCGCCCTGCAGCACGACATTAGGGTCTGTGGTCGGCTCGCCGTCCGGTCCAATACCCGCGGTCTCCGGTACGCTATGGCCATCGCGCGCCGCTATCTGTAATTCGCCGCGCGCCATTGCCGCAGAAGCCTGGTCGAATACCAGTGTCGGTGCATTCTTGCGCGGCCAGGCAAATCCCATCGGGTTGGTACCGTACACCGGTTTGATACCCCCGGCGGGTGCCACGTAGGGATAAGAGGCGGTGAATGCAAACGCACACAATCCTTCCATCGCCAGTCTTTCCACCTCGGGCCACATCGCTGCAATATGAAACATATTCACGAATGCGAGTGCGGCGATACCGTTTTTATGGGCACAGTCAACCAGCGGCTGATGCGCGACTTCCTGACCCAGTGGTGCAAACCCATTATCGCCGTCTACGCGGATCACGGCCGGTGCCAATTGCTCAACGCGCGGTTTAGCCTTGCCATTCGCACGGCCCGACTTTACCGCCGCGGTATACCAGGGCAGTCGAAACAACCCATGCGAAGGGCACAAATCTCCCTCCGCCTGGATCATCCTGTCTGCCGCCGCGCGTGCATTGGCCGTATCGCAGCCATTTGCCTGCAAACACTTCATTGCCAAACTGTGGGCTTGTTCAAGACTCAAGCTGACACTACTCATCGATACTCTCCCGACTCTGCCTGGCCTGTTACTAGTACTCTATTAGACCGCCAATTCTGACTATCTATTTTGTACACCACGTGCTCCCGAAGTGGACTATTGTGAGGGACCGTCGGGTGATCAAAATTCGCCTGTATATTTTCCATATCCAGGCGTTCCATCACTGCCCGGGATTTCATATTGGCAACCGAGGTAAACGCAAAAACTTCAGACAATTCAAGCTGAGCAAACGCGAAATTCAGACATTCTCGACCAGCCTCGGTGGCATACCCCTGACCCCAGGAAGATCTTGCCAATCGCCAGCCTATTTCAACACATGGACCAAAAGGCAATTTATAAGTGGGCTTATGAAGGCCCACCAGGCCGATAAAAGACCGGTCGCGAGTCGACTCAACAGCCCAGAAACCCCAGCCATTTTTTGATATCAGGGATTTAAATTTTTCCACCGCTGCATTGCTTTCCTGTCGGCTGAGTAGTTTCGGATAATATTTCATCACCTCGGGATCGGCATTTATTCTCGCCATATCCTCCAGGTCCTCGTTACTCCACTGTCTCAATAACAGGCGCTCGGTATTTAACTCTATTATTTCTGTCTTTTGCCGATTAAAAAATCTCAATTAAAAATTACCACTATTTTTTTACGAAGATAACAGATATCGAATACCTTATCCCAGTGCTTTATAATAATGATGGTTCCAGGGCATCCTAGACCGAATAGAATGGAACTGATAATCCGCTTAGTGATTAATACTAGCCCGGTATCAGTCATCCATGCCTTGATCGAAGCCACCTTGATACGATGATAAAACATAAACTCACCCCTGCTGAAAAAGATCTCGGCGGGCTAGTCGTACGCAGGCTGTTCCCGGTTATCGGGCACAGGAACGTGGGTCCTTTCGTTTTCTTCGACCATTTCGGACCGGTCGAATTTGCCCCGGGAGAGGGCATCGATGTTCGCCCGCATCCGCATATCGGCCTTTCCACCGTAACCTATTTATTTGAGGGCGAAATCCTGCATCGCGACAGCCTGGGCGTGGTACAGGTAATCAGGCCCGGGGAAATTAATTTGATGGTATCGGGTAAGGGTATTGTCCACTCCGAACGAACGGCACCAGATAAACGCGCAAGCGGACAGGTGATGCACGGTTTGCAGCTCTGGTTAGCCTTGCCCGGGGAAGAAGAAGATTGCGACCCCGCGTTCTACCACTACGATGCCGTCGATATTCCCGGGTTATCGGAAAACAGGTGCCAGATAAAATTGCTGATCGGCGAGGCTTATGGCCTGCGCTCGCCGGTTATTACCCATTGCCCAACGCTCTACCTCGAATGCCGGCTCGATGCTGGCGCGAACCTGGCGCTGCCTGAAGGCATCGACGAAATAGGGGTTTTCGTGATCGCAGGCCAGCTCGAAGTGGCTGACGACACGATCGATCGGCATCGACTCGCGATCCTCGACACTAGTCAACTCGAATCGCTAAGTGCGTCCGAGGGATGCCATTTTGTTGTTATCGGCGGGGAACCACAGGGTGAACGTCATATTGACTGGAACTTCGTTTCAACTTCGGGCGAGAAAATTGAGCTGGCAAAGCAGGACTGGAAAATGGGCAACTTCCCCTCGGTGCCAGGAGAAACTGGGGGTATCCCCTTACCCTGATAGCGGCTATAAGGGCGAGCGGACGGTAACCGGTCCCTGCTCGGTCAGTGAAATTTCGGTCAGGGCACGATCCGTATGCTTCATGCGCCAGGACATCATCTTCTGTACGTATTCCAGCAGTATAGTTTGATACTCAGGGTTATCGGCGAGGTTGACGGTTTCCTGTGGGTCTTGCTGCAGATCAAAAAGCAGCGGTGGTAGGGCGGTGAAGTGTACGTATTTATATTGCCGATCGCGAATCACACTCAGGCTTGACTGGTGGGCGCCGAAGTCAAACGCGCCATCAGTCGGGACCTGGTACAACTTCCGGAAATCAAATTCCCAGTGGGCCTCGCTGCGCCACGATTCGGGTGTCTGCCCGGTATGCATCATTGGCAATAATGACTGACCGTCGCACTGCGCTGGAATATCCAGTCCTAACCAGTCGAGCATGGTAGGCATCAGGTCGACATTTTCAGTAAACGCATCAAGCTGTTTTCCACGACCCGGGTCGGCTGCCGGTCGCGGGTCCCTGACGATTAAAGGGATATAATAGGACTGGTCAAAATAACCTAGCTTGCCAATAAGCCAGTGATCGCCCAGTTGTTCACCGTGATCGGAGCTAAATATAATCAGCGTCGAATCCCACTGCCCGCCCGATTTCAATGAGTCGAAAAGCCGCCCCAGATTATCATCCACTTCGGTCATCAAGCCGTAATAACTTGCCGTCATGCGTTGTATCACGCGATCCGATTCGGGTGCTTTAAATTTTTCCTGCTGCAGGCAATATTTCAGAAATGGATGCTGCTGGTCTTCCTGTTCGATCGAATCTGGCCTTTCAGGAGCCGCCAGTGTCGCAGGATCATACAGTTGATTATAGGGTTCCGGTGCGACGAACGGTTCATGTGGACGCAACAGGGATAAATGGGTTATCCAGGGTTTTTCCTGCTTCTCGATCCAGTCAATACATTCATCCACCATGTAATGGGTCTCATGGTCTTCCGTCTTCATCGCCAATGGCAGAGGTACCTCGCCGCCATCTTCCCACTCGGTACCCTCGATCGTATCAGCATGCAGTTTCTTCGGCGCATCGGGTATCGGGTAGCCTTTGTCCCGCAGTGAATCAACCCAGCCCACCGAGACCGCTTTCTCATGAGGCGTGTAACTGCCAATTCCCGGTAAGGGTTCAGTGTAGTGAGTCAGTCGCGGATCGTTTTCATCCATTCCCCGGGGGTCGGGTGCGGTATCCGAATAACCGAATAAAGAGGGGTCGTATCCTGCCGCCCGCACCTCGAGCGCCCAGTTATTCAAACGACTATCGACCGGTGTACCGTTATTCACACAACGGTGGTTGGACATGTAC
>JACZQS010000198.1 GCA_022545625.1 Pseudomonadota bacterium | reverse complement strand
TATATCAGCAGCCTCGAGAAAAATACTATGCCCAAAATTAAAGTCGTCTCGTTCTCAGACGCTCGTCGTAATTTTCTGGACGTCCGCTATGTGCCGGAAGCCGAAGTTAATCCAGGGACTCTGAACGTCAGCTAACGAGAAAACTGACCTTCAGAATTCACCGCTCAAGAGCCGCTTAGTGCCCACAACAGACTCTCGCACCCGCAACCAACTACTCAAGTAGAGAGCGTTGTGTTCGATCGCAACAGCACGTCAGGCATTTAATCTAGCATTATCAAAAACAGGTTTGCCAGCTTTCATGTTCTCTGCCAGCTGGTGCCTACGGGGGCGTTGAATTCAGCTGGTATAGCACCTCCAGCGCGACCGGCGGTTTCTTGCCAAAGCTCGAGAACCATTTTTTATAAATCTCGACGATCTCGCCGCTGCGATTCAGTTGTGAAAGCACCCGTAGGCGCTGTCAAATCGGCAACCATCGCAAAACAATCTCCTGTCAAGAAAAGCGAGCAGGAATCAAGCGTTGCCAGTTTGACAGATACCCCCAGCCAAATTCCCCAGGGAGATCGTGAGCAAGCGTCAATCACCGTAAATTTAGCCGACGTAGCCAGTCAATGTAAGAACTATACCCGGGTGGGATTCAATTATTACGCAGAGTCGATACTAGGGGCATTACTGGTAGGCAGCGCAAAAATAGATACGATCGAATCCAGGCCCTCGAAGCCAGATACGCGCCTGGTAACATTAACTCATCAATTATCTGATATAGAGATATTGCTGGCCCTGGACGGAGTACCGAAAGAAGTTGTTGCAGGACTTAAGCCGGGGCGAGATTTTGGAATCAGCGGAATCGTTGGACGTTCGCAGAAGGAAGGTTCCATCTGCGACCTGATGTTGACCTATCAATCAACCCGGTAGCGAACACTTAAACTGCCAATACCAGTGCTAACGAGAAATTTCGAAGGTTCTCACCAGGTAGGCGAAATCTTCTTCCAGGCGTTTGTTAAAACTCCGATTTACCGCTGCCGCGGGCCGCGGAGTCCATTGCGGGGAAAGTGCCGATAGCGCATCGGCAAGTTCCCAGGCGTATTGATATTGCTGTCCCTCCAGTAGCTGCAACGCGATGCGCTGAGCCTCGTTCAGGCGGCTGAAATCGGTGCTGGCCAATTTAAACCGGGTGATCTCGAGAGGTTGTATTTTAGCCTGATCGATAGCTATGCGGACCTGTTTCCCGGTTAATAGCGTATGCCTGGTCAAGTCATCCAGCAGGGCGCCGCTGGACTCGTAAGAGCGGCCGATAAGGTCCGCGTAAGCCACCTGCGGCACACCTCGCGCGCTCATGCGTAAAGCCACTTGTGGAGTCAGTTCAAAGCGCAGGGGCTTGTAAACCTGCTGGTCGAACACGTTCTGCAGAAAAAATAGCCCGACAAAACACAGGGCCGCCGCCAGGAACGGCGTTACTACCCAGCCGGTTCCGATTTGGACCAGCACGCTCCAGCGCACATTGCGCCCACCCTTTAGAAGGCCAAGACCGATAACCGCGCCGATCACCGCCTGCGAACTCGATACTGGCACCAGCGGAATGGTTGGCAAGCCGGCCTCTGCGAGAGTGTGTTCCAGTCCCTGCGAGGCAAACAAAAAGAGCACGATCGAATGCGCCACCACTACTACCCAGGCGTTAATCGGTGACATCGGCATCAATTCGTTGCCCACCGTCAGCATCACGCGCTTCGAGTAGGTAAAGACACCCAGTGCGATCGCGATACTGCCGAGCAAAAACAATTGCTGCACTGAAGTGAGAGTAAATTGCTCGGTGAGTGCAAAATCAGTGAATGGACTCACCGGTACAAACACTCCCATCACGTTGGCGATGTTGTTGGCGCCCAGGCTGTAAGCGCCGAACGCCCCGGCACCTATCAGCGCGAATCGCGTATAGGCATCCAGGCGCAGTAAATGCAAATGCGCCCTGTTCAATACCCATTCGGTTAACTTGAAAAGCAACACCGCGATGAGGCCCGCCAATATCGGCGAAACCATCCAGGTAAACAGAATTTTAGCCAGCGCCTGGGTATCGGTCACCGCATCGCTGAACAGGTTCCAGCCGATGATCGCGCCGACGATCGCCTGGCTGGTCGATACGGGTAAACCCGAACGTGTCATGCCGTACACTGTCACCGCCGCGGCTAACGCCGCCATGAATGATCCGGCGATAGCATCGATAGAGCCGAGCTTACCGAGCGTATTTGCTGCACCGGCACCGCTGATCACGGCTCCCAGTATCACGAATACCCCGCATACTACTGCAGCAGTGCCAAAACTTACCATGCGAGTGCCTACCGCAGTGCCAAACACGTTGGCGGCGTCGTTGGCGCCAAGAGACCAGCCCAGGAACAGGCCACTGCCCAACAGGATTAATACGGTAAGATCCACGCCGTTTAACCCGCGCTGGCGAGGGTTGGTCGCTCGGTACGTCGACTACAATGGTACCCGCGAGAAATCGACACCACCACCTATACGCGCCGTTTTATCGCGTAAATTGCCAGGGTGTCCGCCACGTCTTCGGCAGCATTCGCCAGGTCGTCAATGCGTTCGACAAAGTATCGCAAGTGCATCTTGCGTTCCAGCGACAGATCGGATGTGAATATTGCACGCTGCAGTTTGGAACTTAACTTGTCCGCCTCGGTCTCGTGAAAGATGACCTTGGCGTTGTGGTCGCGCACTGAATTTATGTCGCGGAAAAAACTACGTGCCGCCATCACTACCAATTCCACACAGGTCACCGCGGTGCCTGTGAGTTCAAGGTACCCGGCGTGAAATTGCTCCGGCACATCGGGCTGTTGAATGGAAATACGATGTAAATTGCCCTCATACATATTAATCAGTTTATCCATGTCCTCCAGCAGGCGCAGTACATCGCCGCGCAAATCCGGAATCAGGGTCTGTGCATAAAGCTCCATTTCTA
Organism: Pseudomonadota bacterium; assembly: GCA_022545625.1. Lineage (GTDB taxonomy): Bacteria > Pseudomonadota > Gammaproteobacteria. Next base: position 2,297 of record JACZQS010000198.1, on the reverse strand, counting down.
TGTTCCGGCGTAGATTATCAGCCTTGCCCTCGATGTCAGACTCCTGATTCAGAAGCGCATCGAACTCATCGCAAACCCCGACAGCCAGGTACATTTTCAGGGCGTGGCTGAAAACCAGTCCCGCTTCCGCCACCTTGTCGAAAAATTCGTCGATTTGACGTTCCAGGATACGGGTTTTATTGAACAGGGTAATTTTTTTAGGGGATAAGGAAAATCGCATGGGCAATTCGCTATAGCAAACAATTGCGACGTGACTTTAATATCGCAAGCTTAGTTATTGACATATAATAGTTTCTCAAATCACTCGATACGATACTGGGCGTACCGTAAAGGCTGGGAATAAAAAAATACAGACCTGCCCCGATTGCCTGAGTCGAGGACAGCCCCTGTTAGGGGGTCCTCACAATTCAAAATCAAGTTACTCATCAATCCTTGATAATATAGCCAGGGGCGGCTATCAGGGGCACTATAGTCCACGTCGGCACCGATGTCGATAACGCTGACGCCCGGCGCCATAAATCGGTGAAGAAAACCACCGGGAGCAAACTATAAATACCCGCCATGCAGGCTAGCGTCAGGCTAATTCCGACATCATCAGTAACAACCCCAGCAGGACAAAGACACCGCCAATCACCGCCAGGCGAGCAGCCAGTCCGGAATAGGCGATACGGGCGAGCAACGGATTTTGTAGATAGTCTTTCAGCCAGAACAGGCCGATGATCAACAACAACAGGCTGACGCCGGTCAGGAAAAGGTACATCGGAAAATTCAAGATTAAGATTACCCCGGCCAAAAGGAGCCACAACGTGGGTTGAAAATCTACGAGTGTCTGGGACGCGCAATTTTACTGATTAAAATGAATTACGGTAAATATAAAGGTTTCAACTACACTTAATATAACAAAAGGTAAATATTTCACTAAAATGATTACGAACGCATTCCCTCAAATCGCGCCAACGTCTACAGAACGCGTACTATCATGCATGGCTCTCGCGATAGACGAAACCAAGCTGGTTAGATCGATAATAAAATCGAGGGACATGGCCAGCAAACTGAAGAAAGATAATCTGTTTACGCAACGCTCTAGTTATCTGAACCAGGAGATAACAAACCTTGAATCGAAACTGGTTCTAGTTCGCAGCAAGGCAGATAAAACCGCTAAAAAACCCCGCAAAAGTAAATCCTAGTCCTGATCGGCTCTTTCAGGACAAGCTATCCCTGAGAGCCTTTGAGGTGGTTACCAAAGCCAGGTCGATATCAAGACCGGGGTACTTGGTGCACAGGTCGAGTCCGCCGCGCTCGGCAACCAGCCAGTAGACCCGTTTGTATGATGGCATATCCTGGAACATAAAACTGATCACAATTCTTCTGTCGGGAAACCCGCTCACATCGATGCGACGCCGAATATCCCACATTATAAGCTGTGGATCTTAGTCATCACTGGTCAGGCGACTGCGTGTAAGGCAGGTGAATGGTGCCAGGGGCGGAATCGGACGGGTCCGCCTTCGGCACCGACACGAGGATACGGGATCGATCGCGCTGACTTGAACACCGCCCTCAACCTGGCGCAGGATTACATCCAGTGCAACACTGCGCCTACACGCGGTTCCATATTGATAGCCTGATGAAGACTAAGGGATCAGGTAGAAAATGGTGTTGAAACACAATAGGTTGTGCTTGAACTGTGGGATTAACACTATATAATGTGTTTTGTTGATTCCCAAGAAAGGAGAAATGCCATGCATCATGGCTGGATGAAAGGAATCCCCGCCTTTCCCGTTCTAATATTCCTCCTGTTTAGTACTCCTGTCTTTGCTGACTTTGCGAAAGGTTTGGATGCCGTGATGAGGGGAGACTACGCAAACGCGATGAAGCAATTTAAGCCACTTGCCGAACAGGGCATGGTTGATGCCCAGTTCAATATGGGCTGGATGCACGACTATGGAAAAGGGGTCAAACAGTCCGACAAGACTGCGGCCAAATGGTACCAGTTAGCCGCTGAACAAGGACATGTCGGCTCCCAGTATAATTTGGCATTGATGTACCAAAAGGGAAAGGGTGTCACCAGGGACTATAAGGTCGCGATCAATTTGTATAAGAAGGCTGTTGCGCAGGGGCATACCAAAGCCCACTACAATCTGGCAATGATGTATGTCGATGGATACGGTGTCACCCAGGACTACAAGACCGCGAACAAGTGGTTCAGCCGGGCTGCCGAACAGGGGGATATCTATGCCCCATCCAACCTGGGTTATATGTACGAACAAGGATATGGCGTAATCCAGGACTACAGGCTC
>JACZQS010000197.1 GCA_022545625.1 Pseudomonadota bacterium | reverse complement strand
GCAGTACATAGACCCGCGACACCTGCCCCGATAATGGCAATTTTATTAATATTGTTAGTTTCCATTAGCGAAACGCCTTGAAAACGACATAAAAAACAACAGCGATCAACCAGAACCCAAGTAGGTATCCACCCATCAATATCCACAAACCGAAAGTCCAGAGGGCAAAATTGAGCGCAGAGATTCCCGTACCCTGAGTTCCAGAATTTCCCCCGCTGAGGACCAGCCTTGACATATAAGCTGCGTGGAAAAGACTAAATGCCAAGCCAACTAGTGTCCCGACTAAGAGAAAGTCACTCATTGTTTTTTACCCCCTTCGCCTTGTCCCTTTAGTATTCGTTTCGCCCAGCCTGCATCGAATTATTATTTCGATCATTATTACATAGCCGGTGGCTACACATCCATTTATTGAATGCATATTGCTGATAAGAAAAATAGGGCCTCCTTTCAAAAACGAAGGGCATTATTTATAGGTGGACCAAGCACCTGGTTTCTATTGCACGGAACGTGCCGTAAGCAAAGGTTAATCCAGGAATTTTGAACGGCAGCTACCGGGAAAGCTGACCTTCAGATTTCAGCGCTCAAGAGCCGCTTAACGGTTGTGCGCGATTTTCAGGCTGTGGTTCTCATATCATGTTGAATCAGTAAAACATGATCTGTCAACTAATACCTAATATCGTTCAGATACTCATTGATCCCTACGCTTCAAATAGGCATCGATTAATTCGTGTAAACGCTCCTTGCCAAAACTGGGATCGTGCCCGGCGTGTACTATTTGTACAGGCAATTCCCGTAATTTCTTCATCGATGCAATATAGTCACCGATATTAGAATCGGATAGTTCATCCAGCAATGGTCCATCGTAAACACAGTCCCCGGAAAATAGCGTGCCTGTTTTTTGCTCCCAAAGTCCCATGCTTCCCGGCGAATGACCCGGTAAATGTAACACTTCAAATTGTCGATTGCCGATATCGACAACATCGCCTTCATCGACAACAAAGGTAGTAGGTGCCGGTTTTACATGAAAACTATGAATATCGTAGCCCTCATAGGGTAAGGAGGTAATCAGTGCTTCATCGAGTTTGCAGGGGTAGCCGGCTCGTTGCAGCATTTCTACATATTTAGCACCAAAATCAGACAGGAACAACGTGTTGTCTCCGGCGGGTGGGTCGGTCAGTTTAGCCGCCTCAGCCCGATGAACCAGGCATTGTGAGAACTCGTGATGACCACCGACATGATCGGTATGTGTATGGGTAGCTACAGCTGTGACAGGCTTATCGAGCAAATCCTGAGCGGCTTCCAGCAGGCTCGAAATACCCATGCCGGTATCGATCATCAAATCTCGCTTTTTTCCGCGCACATGCCAGATATTGCAACGCATTAACGGCACAACGTGTGGCTCCCACAGTAGCGTAATTTCGTCGCTAATTACTCTTCGTTCAAACCAACGGTCTGCAATTCTCATCTTAGTCTCTTTTTTTCAGCTTAACCAAAATTGATCTTATCTTAATTGGCTATCCAGCTCATCTTACTTACCTAGGACCAATAGCGTGCAGTCCACTATTTATCGGTCTATGAATGTCTGTAAACAGGTGATTATGTGGCTGGCACGAATATCGTGATATACCGCCAAATGTTCTCGTACATTCTCATAAAGCTATTGCTTTATCAATGACCGCTGTGTGCCGGAATCGGAACCTAATCCAGGAATATTGAAAGGCAGCTAACGGGAAACCTGCCGTTCAGATTCAGCCAGGTTATCTCCGCTAAGTGCCCAAAACGGACTCTCAACTCTTGTCATTAGGGATCAATAATTACGGCCTTTAACTTAACTCTCGGCAGGGGCGAGATTAATAATCTGTCACCTTAATTTCATAATGCTAGCTCAATCGTCGCTCGGCGGGGCGAGCCTTACGCACGCGACGATGAGCTTCGACACATAGTCGGAGGGGTCGCGCGGCTCCAGCTTATCCCCCGCTTTTACGACGGCCTCGATTCTGGCCTGCAAGTTCGCCAGGTGGGAATCTACCGGATACGTCTCCAGACCCGTTAGCTCACGAATATCGGGAGAGACATTCCGGTCAGGGGCGAAGTCCAGTCTGCTTTCATCCACCTGGTTCAAGAGATCAAAGGCTCTTTCCAGATCGGCCAATAGTGGGGTATGTGTCACGTTCCTCTCCTGTTAAGCTGGCATTATAATTTTTATACTTACGAAGTATACCTAGCCTTTTATATTAATGTCCGTTGATGGCCGTAAGCCAAAGTTAAACCAGGAATTTTAAACCGCAGCTAACGCGAATGATGCTGTTCAAATCCAGCCTGGTTACTTCCGCTAAATGCCCTATATAGATGCTCATACCCATTCTCGACGATACCGGTAAATCTGTCCGGTATCTGTCAGTGAGAGCGGGACATGTACCCGCTAACTACGAATAAGTGCGATAATGGTTTTTGCGTTAAACAAGAAGGGACGCGATGATTTCTTCACTGTCAAATCGTTTGCATTATAGCAGTCTCACTGACGCTATTTATCTTAATCAGGCATCTCTCGGTTTGGTGGGCCAGCCTGCTGTTTCAGCTATGCATGCCTACCTGGATGATATTGGCCGTCACGGGAATATGAATTTGACCGACGCTGAAGAGGTGGCCTTGTTCAACCCTCTTCGCGAGAATGCCGCGGTCCTGATGAATTGCCCTGCAGAACAACTGGCGATTATGTCAAGCGCTGGCGAAATGCTCAGCCAATTGCCTTATCTCTTCAGCCCGCCTGCCGGGAGTAAGTTCGTTTCGGTATCCACTGATTTTCCGGCCATAACCCGGCCCTGGATCGCATATGCTGAATCACATGATATCGAATTACAGTTCGTAGACGAGCAAACCGATGTAGACCTGACCGGGTCGCTAATCGAGAACATAGACGAACGCACGTCTGTTGTTGCTGTCAGTTATGTACAGTTTTCGACAGGAACCTGTGCCGACATCCATCGCCTGCGCGAAGCAACCCGGAAAGTGGGCGCATTTTTGGTGATCGATGTAACCCAGGCGGCTGGTGCTGTTCCAATTGATGCAAAAGGCTGGGAAGCCGATATTGTTGTTTGTAGTGGCTACAAATGGCTGGGCGGACAAGGTGGTGTCGGCCTGGCGGTCGTGGCTCCAGAGTTTTTAAAACAAACACCACCTGCACCAGGATGGATGGGGGCACCGGATCCGTTTGATATGCAGGCGACTAAATTGCCGCTGGCAAACGATGCCCGGCGCTTTACCCAATCCACCATGTCATATATATCCATGAGTGGCCTCACGGTCGCCCTCGGTGAATTGCTGGCCATGAGTGCGGAGAAGATTGAAGCCCATGCCCAATCATTAGCGAGATTATTGGATGAGCAATTGAGGGGAACTGGCTGGACTCCGTTTCGTTCCATCGAAGACAGGGCCGCTTCGGCCCACATTATTGCTCTTGAGAACCCCGCAGCCGAAGCCGAATACACCCTGAAGACTATACGAGATGCAAATATTGTTTGTAGCAGCCGAAACGGTCGCATTCGTGTTTCGATCGCCCATTTCAATGATGAAAATGATGTTCGAGCCCTTGTCAAAATACTTCAACAAGTCTGACCAGACCGGAGTATTTTTCTGCGTACCCGGGTTTAATCGATAATGTGGTATACGGGGGCTTTTTCCATCTCCCACTCCCCGGAATCCCGGTCGTAGCGGGAAAGGGTGAAGCAATGCCAGTCAGTATCGTCCAGCTTCGGATGATCGGCACGATAGTAATACCCTGGCCAACGCGTTTCCTCCCGGAACATCGTGTGGCGCGTCACAGATTCCGAGGCCATGACCCGGTGCTGAAGTTCCCATGCTCTTTGCAGCTGGTGAAGATCTTCGGCCCCGAGATAGTCGAGATCTTCCTTTAGCATGTCCAGCAACTCCTGTCCGCGGGTAAGCAAATGTTCGTTGGTGGTGTAGTGCGAGCTGATACCACCGACGTATTCGTCCATGATTTTCTCGAGTCGCTGTAGGCCATGCATTGGCAGAAGATAGCTTGGTGAAACGGTGCCCGCGACGATTTCGTTGCGGCCGACCTGGTAATTCTCCATTGGCTGGAAGACTGTTTTCTCCAGGTCCTGGTACTGTTTCTCGCTTACCTGTAACTTCTCTTTCTTCATGTCATTGACGTAATTGACCGCTGCCTTGGCAGCTATCCGCCCTTCAGTGAAGGATCCCGACGAGAACTTGTGCGCGGTGCCTCCGATGGTATCGCCGGCACCAAACAAGCCGTCAACGGTCATCATCCGGTTATATCCCCACTGGTATTCGTCCGGGGCATAGTCGGACGGTCCGCTTGCCCAGGCGCCGGAACAGGTCGCATGGGAACCCATGACGTAGGGCTCGGAAGTGGTCAATTCCGGGTTGATTAACTTGGGATCTATATTCTGTGACGCCCAGACGACTGCCTGGCTGATCGTCATGCCGAGGAAATTCTCCCAGCCCACGGTCTCTTTGTCCGGGTCCTGAAAAGCTTCCTTGGTAACCATGCGGATGGGGCCCCTGCCCGCCTTCACCTCTTCGAGAAAGGCGTGGTTACGCAGGCAGGTCGGCACCGGTAGGTGATCGACGTAGTCTCCGACCATTGCCTTCGTGTGTTCGTACCAGGTGGACTCGTATTCTTTTCCGTAGGCATTCTCGGTGTGGGTCTTCAGGTGCAGGAAGTAGGCGCCAACCGGACCATAGCCGTCCTTGAATCGAGTGAGCACGATGCGGTTCTCCATCTGCGTCATCTTCGCCCCTGCGAGAATCGGCAACGCGTAGGCCGAAGCGCTACTCCATGGCGCATACCAGGTGCGTCCCATGCCTTCGCCTGTCGAGCGCGGCTTGTAGATATGTGACGCTCCACCGGCGCATACGATGACGGCCTTTGCCCGAAACACGTGGAAATCTCCGGTACGGACATTGAAGCCGACGGCTCCGCCAACCCGGTTGGGCTTTGACTCGTCCATCAGCAGGTGGGTCACCATGATTCGGTTGTAGATTTCGGTGGCGGCCTTGCGCGCGGCTTCGGCGACGATCGGCTTGTAGCTTTCGCCGTGAATCATGATCTGCCATTTGCCTTCGCGTTGGTAACGCCCGGTTTCGGGGTCCTTCATTATGGGCAGGCCCCACTCCTCGAACATGTGCACGGTGGAGTCGACATGGCGGGCAATATCGTAACCCAGGTCCTCGCGTACCAGACCCATCAGGTCGTTGCGAGAATAGCGTACATGGTCCTCGGGCGGGTTTTCATCCCACTGCATG
>JACZQS010000196.1 GCA_022545625.1 Pseudomonadota bacterium | reverse complement strand
AAAATGACTCGCGCACTTACTTATTACTAACTACTTAGGTATTAAAAGTTACTGTGTGCGAAATCTTAATAAGTATAAAACTAACCCTCAAATCAACCCACAACCGGAAACCGCAACCGAAACTCCACTCCTGGCTCACAATTCACCACATCGACTGTTCCCCCCATTCCTGTCACCAACTGGTGAACCAGTGCCAGGCCGATTCCAGTACCAACCGTTTCCCGGGTAAGTTCGTTTTCGCTTCGATAAAACAGTTTAAATATTTTCTTCATCTGATCCCTCGCAACACCGGGGCCGAAATCTCGAACGCTAATTTGCACCGACTTATCACTTAGCAGGCGAGTTGTGACCTGGACGGATTTTTGTTCGCCATTAGCCGAAAATTTAACCGCATTGTCGACCAGGTTGATCATTATCTGGGCCAGCCAGTCGCTATCGATGCTAAGTTTTAACTTTTGCGTCCCTTCGCCATATTTCATCTCGAGACTGAAACCCGAGTTTTCCAGCTGAGATTCCAGTTTCGGGCACAACTCATTTAACAGGCTTTCGAGATTTGCATCCTCGAGGTTCGGTTTTTGCTGGTGTCGGTCCATGCGCGACAAATGCAATACATTGTTGATCAAGCGTGACAAGCGTTCGCTCTCGTTGAATATAAAATCGTAATATGACTTTTTGCGCGTTTCCTCCACCCAGCCTTCACGCAGCATTTCACCATACATACGAATCGACGTTAACGGTGTTTTCAGTTCATGGCTGACTGCCGACACGAAGTCCTGCTGTTGTCGACCAAGCGCGATGGCACCTGCTCCCAGGCGATACAACAGGATAAAACCGCCAACCAGAACCAGCGCCAAAATTATTGCGGCCCAGCCGATGACCTTGCTGCCGGCGCCCACCGGTAACCGCGACAATTTGAAAATCAATTCCAGATCGCTAAAGGGCGCAATCAATCGGGTCTGGTAGAGTAATTCGTTTTCAGTGTTTTGCGATTTCGGCAAATACTCTCGCGCAAAATCTGCACCATACTCGGTAACAATATTTCCCTGGTAAGCAATGATCAGGTCGCTCATCGATGACAATACCGATTCACGATAGGCAGGAGCGATTAGCTCATCGAGTAATAACTGCGGCTCGATCAACAGGCCCTGAACATAGCGCTCCCCATCTCGCCAGACGCGACGAAACAGGACGAAGTGTCCGCTATCAAGCAGGCTAAACTCCATTGGATCGACTTCGGTTTCGAATGTCCGAATGCGGATTGCCTGTTGCTTTTGTACCAGGCCAGGGGCATCTAATTCATCATCAGCCGATCCCGCAGAATCTAGATCGCTCCTGGGCGCGTAAAAATACAGCGTTTCCGGTAAAACCGACGTTTCCTTACGTGCCTGCTTGCCACGTTTTCGTTTCTTCGCCTCGTTTTGCTTGTCCGTTAGCGGACTCGACTCCAGTTGATCACGCTTCTCAAGCTTTAAATCGGCTAGACGACCAATACCAACGGGCGAATTCAGCTCGGGCGCATTCGTATTTTTACGGCTTTTCAGCTGGTCAAATACGAGTTGCCCCTCTAGCCTGGATGCGGCACTTTCAGCCGTTACCGATGCCGGCATTCTCGCAACCAATGCTTCTTCCGCCATGGTCTCGGCTTCACCTATTGACTGTAGATCCCGGCTCAACCCTGAATATTTCCTCGATGACGCGGCCTCCACGAGACTTTCATCGACTTTTTTGACCAGTCGATTTTTACTCAGGATGTCACGAATTCGGCTTTCCAACGCTAAACGCTGATCCAGCTCCTGCACCGCTATGCCATAACTCGAAGCATTCGATTGCGGCACCGTCGGTGTTGCCAGCGCACCTTTGGCGTCGACCTGGAAATAACCGAGAATCCCGGGGACCTGTGAATCAAGTGGAAACCCGGACAAAGGGGAGCGCTGTAAAAAGTTTGAACCGTCGCTACCGACCACATTGAGGAAGGCGTAATCGGTAAAAGATCGATTTTCTTCGCGCTGCACCAGCTCGTTAAATTGCCTGTCGATACGCAGCGCGAATTCCCGGGCTAACTGCTGGTGTTGATAAAATGCTTCCCATTTCAATTGTCCATAAGCCTGAAACACCAGAACGCCTGTAGGAACCGCAAGCGCGACAAATAGCAGTAACAACAGAATTTTCAATCGACCGGTGTTCATTTTGCTTCGCTTTCATCCGCGAGCATCAGGCGATACCCGGCACCGCGCACCGTGACAATGCACTCAGGGTTAGATGGATTGGTTTCGATTTTACGACGCAACTTGGCGATGTGAATGTCGACAGTACGGGTTTCTATCTCCATATGGCTGGCATAGCCCCAGACCTTTATCAGCAATTCCTCACGTGGAACAGGCCGCTCAGCCTGGCTACAAAGGTATTGCAGCACATCCATTTCGCGCCGTGTAAATGCAATTCCTCCATCGGCAGATAAGTTTTCAGTATCTACCAGCAGGCCATTATATAACCTGATTTCCCGGTCAGTGGTGTCGCCGATTCCAGACCGACGCAGCACCGCCTGTACCCGTAACACCAGTTGCGTGACCGAAAACGGTTTTGATACGTAATCGTCAGCTCCCAGCGTCAATCCCCGGATAATGTCCTCGTCGCTGGTCTTCGCGGTCAGCATAATTACCGCCTGCTGACGGTCCTGCGCCCGTATTCGATCGCATATTTCGAATCCATCGATTCCCGGCAACATCACGTCCAGCAATATCAAATCGAACAAACCGCTCAGTGCCTTGCTTAAGCCTTCCTCACCATGCTCGGCATAATCGACCTCGTAGCCGTGGTAGACAAATACGTCGACCAGACCGGCACGGATCGCGGTTTCGTCTTCGACTATCAGGATTCGTGCCTTTTGCGTCATGCTGATTCCATCACTAGAGATTCTCTCAAGCCTAGCATTCATTGGTCGAGCTTTTGTAAACTTTTTGTAAATCTCTGGGTGCAGGTTTTACCAAACACTGCCTACTGCTCGCACCGAGCTTTGCCTAAGATTAGATCGTGTTCAAACAACTCACGGAGACAATCGACATGGCACTTATTACCCGTCTATCCCGTCTTTTCCAGGCGGACTTTCATGCAGTACTGGATCGTATCGAGGAGCCTGACATTCAGCTCAAGCAAGCGATTCGGGAAATGCAAATCGAACTTCAGCAAAACGAGCAGCGCCTGGCACTATTGCAGCACGAGGCTGAACAACTTTCAAACCTGGCATCCGATTGTAAAAATAAAATCGTCGCTTTCGACGAAGAGCTGGATATTTGTTTTGCCGCCAAAAAAGAGGATCTGGCGCGTGATTTGATCAAGCGAAAGCTCGAAACAACCCGACAATTCGAATCGACCGAAAGGCAAATTGCGACGATTCATTCTTCGACTAAAAAACTCGAGTCGGGTATCGAAGAATACCGCGATCAGCTCGAAAACATGAACCAGAAACTCGAATTGCTGGTGACCGATATCGACAGCCATCCTTCATCGGGGCATTTTTCTTCTGTCGGCGCCGGTGTTCGCGCCGAGGACATCGAAATCGCGTTCTTGCGTGAAAAGCAACTAAGGAGCGCATCATGAAGGCGCCCGGCATGCTCGAAGGCATTACACTTGCGATCGGCGCAAGCGTCGCGGGCGGAGTGCTGGCAGCACTGCTACCCATTGTATTAAGCGAACTCACCAGTGCCCGAATTCTGATTTCGATCCTCGGCCTGGGCTACCTGATCTACCTGTTAAAACGCAGTAACGAACGCACCGGTCGCGTGGTGATGATAGCGTTTTGGTTGGTCGCAAGCCTGACCTGCATGCTGCTCGAATCATCACTGCTCAGCACCCTGCTGGTCCAGGCCGCGTTGATCTGGGTTGTACGCTCGTTGTATTTCCAGGCATCGGTTTTACCCGCGCTACTTGACCTCGGGCTCGTCGCTTTGGGTCTACTCGCCAGTGCCTGGGCAATTTTGCAAACCGGCAGCGTCATCACAGCGATCTGGTGTTTCTTTTTGACCCAGTCATTGTTTGTGCTGATACCCGGCTTTGCCAGTACTCACGATAATGCGAGATATTTCAACCCGGTCGAAGTTGACCGGTTTCAATCCGCCCATCGCGTAGCGCTGGATGCGGTTCGTAAACTGTCCACCATTAACTGAACCATTAAAATGAGGTATATCATGAAAACCAAAATAATTATCCTGGCCTTATTCGCCACTACCGCACTCGGCGTCGCTTTGTTTCCGTCGATCCAACAGGCGCAAGCCTTAACCACGGTCAAGACTCATACTACTGCTATTCAAAATCATCGAATCGAGGTGGTTTTTATACTCGATACCACCAGCAGCATGACTGGGTTGATCCAGGCCGCCAAGGAAAAAATCTGGTCGATCGCGACCACCATGGCATCAGCCAAACAAACCCCGGATATCAAGATGGGGCTGGTAGCATTTCGCGACCGCGGCGATACTTACGTGACCAGGGTTCTTGATTTGTCAGAGGATCTCGATTCGATGTACGCCAGCCTGATGGACTTCAAGGCACAAGGTGGCGGCGACGGCCCCGAAAGCGTTAACCAGGCATTGTATGATGCGGTGAATCGGATTTCCTGGAGCGACGACGAGAACGTCTATAAGGTTGCTTTTTTAATCGGTGATGCCCCGCCGCACATGGATTACATCGACGATGTGAAATTTCCGGTGACACTCGAACAGGCCAAACGAAAAGGCATTGTCATCAATACCATCCAAAGCGGTCAAAACCACTCGACTGCACCGGTATGGCAAACCATTGCGCAGCTCGGTAATGGCGAGTATTTCCAGGTCGAAAATTCTGGTAACGCGGTGGCCGTGGCAACACCATTCGATAAGAAGCTATCCGAGCTCGCTGCCAGCCTCGAAAAAACCCGCCTTTATGGCGACGCGGAAGCAAAGGAGAGCCAGAAAAGAAAAAATGAGTCCACGCGTAAATTGCATGACGAACTATCCGAAGCTGCCCTGGCGCGACGCGCCATTTTTAATGCCACCGCCAGTGGTAAATCCAATCTTCTCGGCAAGGGTGAACTGGTGGAAGCTATCTCCAGTGGTCGCATGGAACTCGATGACATAGACAGGGACGATATGCCGGCAAGCCTCCAGGCCCTCGCACCAGAAGAGCAGATGGAAATTATTCAGAAAGCGTTTATTGAAGAATCCTTCTCCCACAAAGGTAAGCACTACCGCATTCCAGCCGATGTACCTTATCGAGGATACCAATTGGAAACACTTTCACTTGTTCCCCGCCCGACCCACC
>JACZQS010000195.1 GCA_022545625.1 Pseudomonadota bacterium | reverse complement strand
GGCGGTCGATGTAGGTTAGAGCATGCATTTTCGAAAGAGGGGACGGGCGTCGCCTCTTAATCTATGGCCGCAGGCTTCCGCGTCCATCGGGCCGATGGCGTCGAGGGCCTCGGCTATGGCGCGTTTCACCTCTGGGCCAGGCGAAGGCAGCGGCGCCCTGGGTGGCCCGCCGTAGTAGCCCAGGTGGTCGAGAGCGGCCTTGAGGCCCCCTATGCCGTGGGCGGCCGTCACCAGCCGGGCCACCTTAAGGAGGGCGAGCTGGCCGGCGCGGGCGGCGGCATGGTCGCCGGCCCGAAAGGCTTCGTAAATAGCCACGCATCGCTCCGGCAAGGGGCAGGCCACGGCCAAGACTCCCCCGTGGGCGCCCAGGCAGAGGGCCGGGTAAAAGGCAGGGGCACTGCCTGTAAGGACTCTGAACTCCTCGGGGGTTTCACTCAGGATGCGGCCGAGCTGGGCAAGGTCGCCGAGGCTGTCTTTGATCCCTACGATGTTCTCGTGCTCGGCAAGGGTTGAGACCGCCTCGAGGGGGAAGTTCAGCCCGGTGTAGGCCGGCACGTTGTAGAGGAGGATGGGGATGGAGGTAGCCTCGGCCACAGCCCGGTAGTGGTCGGCCAACACCTCGGGAGTCATCTTGCTACGGTAAAAGGAGGGGGTGATGACGAGGGCGCAGTCAGCCCCGGCCTCGGCGGCCATGCGGGTGGTGGCGATGGTGGCCCGGGTCGTAGTCTCTCCGGTTCCGGCCATGAAGACCAAGTTAGGCGGGATGGCCTCGCGGGCGGCTTCGAAAACGGCCCGCTTCTCCTCGGCCGCGAGATGCGGCGCCTCGCCATTGGAGCCCAGCACCAGGTATCCGGCAAGCCCCGTCGTGTTCCACCTGGAAAGGTTGGCTTTCAGGGACTCGAGGTCCAGAGTGCCATCTGGCCTAAAAGGGGTAGGGATGGGCGGGAGGATGCCTCGTAACTCCACATTCGCTCCTCCGTCCTAGGCGAGGTCGAGCCCCGTATATACCACGCCCCCCTGGGGCTGTCAAAGCGAACGTTGTTCAGGGTAGTGGGCTAATTCAGCAGATGATTAGAGAGGTTCCAGGCGGCTGGGCGTGAATTAGGCGGCTTCGCCATCGTTGCTTACCATTACTTCTCGCTCTATAGCCTCGATCTGAGTCTCGTTTTCCTCGAGCCTGCCACTGACGGGGCACCAGTACCCGGCAGCGGTATCGATATAATTAGATCTTTTGATAAATAAAAACCTGTCTGCTTTTTGAATGATTGCGACTACGGCATCTTGTTTAATCGGCATTTTTTATCAGTGGTCACTATGGTATTACTTCAATTTTTGGTAGCTGAACCCACATCTGCGGCCTTCCTGGAATGTAACCATACGGTGGTCCCAGCATTTTATCTTGATCGCTTTAGCCCTACGAATTCGCAGCCAGCATAAAACGGTGTTTTATCTCTATCGCCTTAAGCGGTATCTCCCCACCTACCTTGTCATTGCCCGCCTGAATCATATAGTGCACAAATCGAGTTTTATTTTTCAGCGCATCGCAAAATTGTGCCGGGTCATCGGTTTTAACCGTACTCGAGACGCCCATGGATTTTATCATCGCGCTTAGATTCATACCATTCGAGCTGAGTGTAGGCTGATTGCCGGTCGAACCCCAACTGCCATTATCGAGACAGATAACGGTCAGGTTTTTTGGATCGAAAGTGACAATATCGACTAGCTGGTTCGGGTTAAAGAAGAATGATCCGTCGCCATCGACGACATATACATGGCGATTATTAATTGATTCAGCCAGACCAATACCGACTTCACTGGCGGAACCGAGCGCACCGAGCATATAAAAATTAAGGTCGCGATCGCGCGTGTTGTAGACCTCCTTGGAGGGGAAGCCAATCTGCGAGAGCAGGATGTCGTCCTCGGCAATCGAGTCCATGATCAGTTTGATTGCGTCGATGCGGGTACCGCCCGGCGTTCCCGAATAGCCATCGGCTTCAACCGCAACCGGGTTGATCCTGGGTGCGCCAAACACATGGTAGTCGGCGCTGTTGGTTTCCCATAGCTCGGGTGACATTAAGTAGACCTTGACCTTGTTGTCTTCGAAGCACCGGGCGATATCGGATTCAATATCTGCCAGGTCGGCTTCGGATTTTAATATTGCATACTCGACATCGATGGCATTGAGCAGATCTTCAACTTTACTGCCAAATATGATCTGTGCCTCTATCGGTTCCTGGTAGTAGCCGCGCCAGGAGACAAATATTGGCAGGGCTGCCTGATACAGCTTTTGCATCGTATAAAGATCGGTCACCAGGTTTCCGAGGCCGGTATTCTGGATCATCATCGCAGATCGCTTACCCGCCAGGCTGCGCCCGAAACAGAGACCAAGACCAGCCGATTCCCGGGTAATATTCCACACTTCTACAGCGTCGGGAACAGACTGCATCAGGGTATTCAGCTTGTTGCAGGGCAGATAAGTGACCATATCGACATGATTGGTCACCAGGCTCTGCCAGACCCGTTGGGCATTGGTCATTATTAGAATTCCTGTTTGCTTTTCATCGTGGGTCGTCATTATGCTCTACCCCGAATCGATTGGGTAGGAACGTGAATCAAATCACCCTGTGCTGTAGCCGGTATCTGATGCATCAGTAGAACCCTTAAATGCTTTCCATTTAAAGCCAATAAATGCGAAACTCGGCTTCGCAAAAAGCAGGACCATTATCAGGGATACCCCGGTGAGTCTGACAGAAGATCTAGCTGATTTGATCCGCAATAAACCGATAAGCGAAGACGATCTCGCGTCGGCCGCGATGTTTACCCTCGACGCGCTAGCGACTGCCTACGCGGGCAGTGCTACCGCTACCGGTAAAAAACTAATTGCCTGGGCGCAATCTGGCGATCTGGATGGCAAGCGCCAGGCATTTTTGATGGGGGCCCTAACCCATATTACCGAAACCGATGACTTACACCGTGCCTCGGTGACGCATCCCGGTTGTGTGGTGGTTCCCGCCGCGCTGTCGCTCGGTGAAAAAACCGGAGCCAGTGCCGATAAAATATTACGCGCCATCCTGCACGGCTTTGAAGCCATCTGCCGAATAGGCGCGGCTGTTGGTCCGACCCATTACAAGGTCTGGCATAACACCGCAACCTGCGGCCCATATGGCTCGGCAATGGCGGCCGCAACCCTGCTGGATCTCGATCAGGAGCAAACCCGGGACGCCCTCGGCAATGCCGGCACGCAGTCTTCGGGTTTTTGGCAATTTATCGAAACCGGCGCGATGAGCAAACATTTACACGCCGGTCGCGCCTGCGAATCCGGTTTGCTCGCCGCGGAACTGGCAGCCCACGGATTCACCGGATCGCCGCAGATTCTGGAGGGCGAAAAAGGCATGTTTGCCGCTATGTGCGCCGACCCGAATCCGGATGCTGTTCTTGCCAGGCCCAGTGACCCGTGGCAATTGCGCCTCACCTCGATCAAACCCTGGCCCTGTTGTCGGCACACACATCCGGCTATTGATTGCGCGCTCGAACTGTATGGTAAATTAAACAGCTCAGAAATTAAAAGTGTCGATATTGATACTTATCAGGCAGCGTGTGATGTCTGCGACCGACCCGAGCCGGAAAATGAATATGCGGCCAAATTTTCGCTTTACCATTGCGTGTCTTTTGCTTTACAAAACGGTGAAGTCAGGCTTGATTCATTTAGCGCAGCAGCACGCAGCCAGACGCGTGATCTGCGCAAACTAACCACGTTGCATGTAGTCGACCCGTTTGCTTCGCGCTATCCGCAGTCCTGGGGTAGCGGTGTTCGGGTGACAACCCAAAATGGCAATGTCATCGCGGCAGAGCGTAAAAACTGTAAGGGCGACCCTGAACTTGCACTGAATGAATCCGAAATGCGGGTTAAGGCGATTAATTTAATGCGCTATGGCGGCCTCGACGAAACGGCTTCCGAGGCCAAATGTAATGAAGTTTTGTCTCTGCCCACGAGTTCTGAAAAAGTATCCTTGTTCAGTGCTTTCATCAAGACCATCGGTCCGGAAATCTGTCGGGTTTAACCGTTTGGAGAGGATAAGCAGACTTTGATCGATCTAACTATTAAAGACCTCGAAAAAATCAAACAAGGCTACGATCCTGTCGCTTCGCGGTCCTGGTCGCTGAATGCGATGGCCTATATCGATCCGCGATTTGTGCCGCTGGAGAAATGCGCCATTTTCGATAAGACATGGCAATTTGCCGCTCATATCGAAAAGCTACGTGCGCCGGGTCAATACATCACGATAGGCGTTTGCGGCCAAAGCATTGTCGTTCTGCGGGATTCCAAAAATATTTTACGTGCATTTTTCAACGTCTGTAAACACCGTGGTCATGAATTACTGAGCGGTGAAGGGCTGAAAAAATTGATCGTCTGTCCCTATCATGCGTGGTCTTATACGCTCGAAGGCAAATTAACGAGCGCCCGGCTCACCGAAGATGTCGAAGACTTCAATCCAGATGAAATCTGCCTGACAGCAGTACAGGTAGAGGAATTCTGCTCGCTGGTATTTGTCAATCTCGATCCATCTGCCGAATCATTGGCTAAACAATCGGGAAAATTGAGCCAAGAGATTGAAAGCTATGCCCCTGATCTCGGAAATCTAACCCATGCGCATCGCCTCACCTATAAAATTCAGGCGAACTGGAAGACAGTGATCGATAATTTTCTCGAGTGTTATCACTGCCCGATAGCGCATCGCGATTTTGTCAGCCTGGTCGATATGGAAACCTACGAAGTGACCACACATGATATTTACTCGAGCCAGGTGGCAAAGGCCGGGCTTACCGAAAACACTGCCTACCCGGTAGATGGCGCATCGGTGACCGATCATGCGGTCTGGTGTTTGTGGCCCAATACCACCCTGATGCGCTACCCCGGTCGGGGCAATTTTATGGTCTGGAAAATTATCCCCACGGGTCCCGAAGAATGCTACGAAGAATTCGATTTTTTCTTCGAAACTGCCACGCCTAGCGAAGCCGAAATCGAGGCGATCAAATACATCGACGAGGTATTGCAGGTCGAAGATATCGACCTGGTGGAAAGCGTGCAACGTGGTATGCGCACACCTGCCTTCGAACAGGGACGCTATGTTATCAACCATCGAAAATCAGGCATGAGCGAACACGCCGTGCATCATTTTCATGGTCTTGTGCTGGATGCATTCGATCGGCACTGTAAAGCCGGGAACTTGCTCGATGGCTGAAAAAGAAATGCTCAAAGGCAAGGTTGCAGTTGTAACCGGTGGTCGCGGCGGCATCGGTCAGGCAGTATGCGAACGCTTCTCGCGCGAAGGCGCTATCGT
>JACZQS010000194.1 GCA_022545625.1 Pseudomonadota bacterium | reverse complement strand
AACATGTCTGAACAAATCAAGAAAGATCCGTATCGCCTGGGGAACAGTTTTATGTTTTCACCCGAGGTGATCAACGATATTCACATCAAGGCTGAACTGGGCCGGTACCGTATGCGCGGTTTCTCGCTGTTCAAGAAGATTCCGACCTGGGACGACCTGACTTTTATGCCGGGAACCCTGACCCGTTTTGTTATCGAAGGCTATCGTGAAAAGTGCCTGACCAAAACCATCATCGGTCCTAACGCGAAGAAACCGCTGGAGCTTGATATTCCGGTTTATATCACCGGTATGAGCTTCGGTGCGCTGAGCTACGAGGCGAAAACAGCGCTGGCGCGTGGTGCCACCATGGCGGGTACCGCTACCTGTTCGGGCGAAGGCGGCATGATTCCGGATGAGCGGCGTTATTCAAGCAAGTGGTTTTATCAATTAATCCAGTCGCGTTACGGTTTTAACCCGAATCACCTGCGTCTTGCCGACGCGGTTGAGTTTTTCATCGGGCAGGGTTGCAAGGTTGGCCTCGGAGGTCACTTGATGGGGCAGAAGGTCACCGACCAGGTTGCCGAAATGCGCTCACTGCCTGCCGGTATCGACCAGCGCTCTCCGGCGCGTCATCCCGACTGGATGGGGCCGGATGACCTGGCACTGAAGATCCAGGAAATACGTGAAGCCACCGATGGCCAGATTCCGATCCAGTTGAAACTGGGCGCGGCACGGGTTTACGACGACGTGCGCATGGCTGCCAAGACCGGGCCTGATTCGATCTATATCGATGGCATGGAAGGTGGTACCGGTGCCGGTCCTCACCTGGCGACCGAAGAAACCGGTGTTCCTGGAATCGCGGCAATCCGCCAGGCGCGACAGGCACTCGACGATGTCGGCAAATCAGGAGAAATTACGCTGATTTACGCGGGCGGTATCCGTAACGGTGCGGACCTGGCAAAAGCAATAGCACTGGGTGCGGACGCGGTGGCTATCGGTCACTCGGCGTTGATTGCGTTGAACTGTAACAAGGATATTCCCGAGGCGGACTTTCCGACTGAAATGGGCGTCGAAGCGGGGTACTGCTATCACTGCCATACTGGCCGCTGTCCGGTAGGTATTACCACTCAGGACCCGGTTTTGCGTCAACGTCTCGACCCGGATGCGGCGGCGATACGGGTCTACAACTTTCTGCATACCCTGACGATCGAAGCGCAATTGTTTGCTCGTGCCTGCGGCAAGACCAACATCCATTCACTGGAACCGGAAGATTTGGCCGCATTGACGATGGAAGCATCCGCCTGTGCGCAGGTGCCGCTCGCAGGTACCCAGCACACGGTCGGACGCCCCGATATGACACGTTACTAGGGAGGATGACATGGCTGCAAAAGAAGTGAAACAAGATATAGATAAATTCATCGAAGGCGACGGGGTCGATACTGAACGTGAGAAGAGTATCGGCCAGCACATTGGTTATCGTTACGATGTAAACCTGGTGCCCGAAATGGAGCGCTGCACCCCGTTTCTGAAGAAGTATATTCAAGTCATGGGGTGGCAGGACCTGAACTGGCTTGAAGACGTCCACATGGGTTATGAAGAGGGTAACCCCGCGGTATTTGATCGGAATATCAACGGCTGGGTGACGATTCCGGAAAACATCAAATTGCCGGATAACCAGCAGGACCGCGATATGATCGCCCGCGAATTATTGGTTAAGTTTCAGATGGCCAAAAGCCACCCGATGGTTGATCTTCGCAATGCTTACGAGAAGTTTGCTTAAAGATCGATGATCAACAGGTACAGGACAGGGGGCGCACGAAATTTTCGCGATCCGATCTATTTTCGACAGGATTTTGTTGAGTTTTCCGATTTTTTGTACCAGGAAAGTACCAATAAAAATCAAATAAGACAAGATCGTAGCCAGTAGAGTTTAATTTGGTTATGATTGCGTCGAGTTTCATTTTGGGAGAATGAAGTTTGATAACAAACGCGAAAGCTTGTACAGGTTTTATTCTGATATAATCTCAAGCGCAGCTCACGGATCGAGTGTGATTACCGGGTTCTTTGGTAATAAATTCAATGAAGGGTAGTTATAAACTAGTTTATTGAGAAATTGTATCTCACTAAATTATTATTGGATTTTTTGAACAATCGAGTATTTATTCTAAATTGGTGCTCGTAAAAACGATACTTTAGGAGGATAAAATGGATAACGAACTATCTGCACTCGTAGTTATTTTTACCGAGTTCTACTACTGGTTGACCGTCGTATTGATGTTTTTGATACACATCGGTTTCTGCATGTACGAAGTCGGGGTCTCCCGGCACAAGAACCACATGCACACGCTGATGAAGAACACCATGCTCATCCCGCTGGTAACGATCACATTCTTCTTTTTTGGCTGGTGGCTTTACTGGGCCCTGCCCAACGGTCCCTTCATCAGTGACGCTGTGGGGAACGGCGGCGGGATCGACTATGGCGCTGGCGAAGCTAACACCCCCTGGAGTGAAACAATGGGCCCGCACATGGGGGACAGGATTACCGGCGTGTTCTGGGCGGCATTTTTACTCTTCTCCTGGACCGCGGCATCGATCGTGTCCGGCTCGGTCATCGAGCGCATCAAATCCTCGGGATTTTGGATCCTGGCGATCCTGATAGGCTCAGTGCTCTGGGTCATAGACGCCTCCTGGGGCTGGCACTGGGCCGGCTGGATGGTGGTCAAACTGGGTTATCACGACGCCTACGCAAGCGGTGTCATCCACGCTATTGCTGGCGGCTTTGCGCTGGGCATTCTGTTTGTTCTAGGCCCCAGAATCGGCAAGTTTGCTGCTGACGGCACGCCTAGAAACATCTACCCGCGAAATCCCTGGCTGGTGGCCATTGGGCTGTTTCTCATCTACACCGGGTTCTGGGGGTTCTACGTGGCCTGTAACGTGCCCATGTGGGACGTGCAGAGCGGCGACGGTGTATTCTGGTCGGCTACTAATATCTACCTGGCACCGACCACGCTGAGCGCCATCACGGTGAATTTCCTGATGTCGCTTTCCGGGGGCCTGTTGGCCGGCTACATGATCTCCAAGGGCGATGCCTTCTGGACCTACTCGTCGGGCCTGGCTGGCATCATCGCATCGTCGGCGGGCAACGATCTGTACCACCCCATCCAGGCTTTGGTCATTGCTGGTCTCGGTGTTGTGTTCATGTACAAGCTGCACTACTACGTCGAGCGTAAATTCAAGATCGACGATGCGGTGGGTGCGGTTGCGGTGCACGGCTATGCCGGCTTCTTCGGTGTGGTAATAGCCGGGTTCGTGCTGTGGGGCTACCCCTCGTCGCCTGACCCGACCTATGCGAGTATCAATCCGATAGGACAATTCATCGGCGCCATTATCATGTTCGGACTGCTCGGGTTTCTGCCCGGCTGGATTACGGCCAAGATCCTGAACTCATTCGGTCTGTTGCGCATTCCCAGGGAGATCGAGATCATGGGTCTGGATTCGGCCGGATCGAGCGATATCCTCGCCGAGCAACAGATCATCATCGATGCCGAGCGCGAAGCGATTGGCAATTAATTCATCTAAAAAAACGAGGAGACAACTATGGCTACAATAACTGATTGGTCAACTACGACTTTCGCCGACCTGGGTCCCATTTATCCCTGGGTGGGCAGCGAGAAGGTGATGGTATGGGTCGCTATCGCCGCCTGGATAGTGTGGCACATCATGCAGGCCAGGATGGAGAACAAAACCTACGACGAAGAGGTGAAGCGATTCGGCGACGCCGAATCGTTGAAGAAAATGGTGAAGGGAGAGGATCCCAGAAACCCTTAGCGCGCACGCTCGTAGCTGCGCGCCCGAGCATCCCCTTTCGGATTTTTGGGCGAAAGGGGATTTCTTTTACCCAGAGCGGGCTCGTACTCGCGTCAAGTCACAATTATCAACCTCCCTTACCTGGACGACTGAGGAAAGCAAGTAATTGACTCCCCTATGCGTTGCTCACCGACGAGGTGTTGCGCATTCCTGTTGAAAAGGACGAAGTCGGCAGCGGCTAATTGTTGCTAGCCCGAATCCGTAAAATTTTCATATTTTGATTTCGAATGGGTGGATAGGGGTTGTGGATCCAGGCCTATAGTTTCAATATAGGGCCCACTTTTTGCGCGACTCCCCAGCTCCGGTTTTTTTATTATCTCTGGCTGGCGTGTATTGCTGGTGAAGTTTCGGATGGCCAAGGGTCATCCAATGGTTGATCTGCGAAGCCATTACGAGAAGTTTGGGCAAAACAAATGTCAGGCAGGAAAACAGAGCTGGGTCATGGAATAACTCACACACCCAATGCAGCCGGCGAAATATTGTGGTGCGTGCTGTTTTACTTAGTACCAGGAATGTACCAATTAAGGCAATTAATACAAGATCATAGCCAATCAGGATTAGATTGTTTATGATGGCGTCAAATTCCACACTTGGTGTGCGGAATTTGATAAAAAAATGCGAAAGATTGCACCGGTTTTAATGCCAAAGCAGTCTCAAGCACTGGGCTCATGGACCGAACTGGATTACCGGATAACACGGTAAGTTAAGTAAATATAAGAACAGTTACTGCAGGAAGGTTTATATCAGGAATTTTTTACAACGTATCTTAAAAATTGGGGAGAACAATAATGACCAATGACGAACTTCAAGCGGCTATTGCGATGGCCACGCAGGTAAACCTCGAGGTTTATTATTTTTGGGCCACTGCAATCATGATTTTAATTCACGCTGGATTCATGATGTACGAAATGGGCGCATCTCGCGTCAAGCACACGTTGGCATCGGGCACTAAAAACATACTGGCATTTGCTTACATTGTTCCGACATTTTATTTTTTCGGATGGTGGATTTACTTAGCCATGTTTAACGGCTTTGTACCTGATTTCGAAGCGGGCGCTGCCGGCGTCCCCTGGGGTGACTCGATGGGGCCGAACTTGCAGGATAACGCCACCGGGGTGTTCTGGGCTGCATTTGCGCTGTTTTCAGCCACCACGGCATCGATAATGTCTGGCGCAGTCATTGAACGAATCCGCATGGCAGCGTTCATCGTCCTGGCAGTCATATTGGGGTCAGTAGCCTGGATACTAGCCGCAGCCTGGGGCTGGCACCCATCGGGCTGGATGCTGAGTGCCTGGAACTATCATGATGTTGGCGCATCTGGCGTCGTGCATGTTATTTCCGGATTTTTCGCTTTAGGCGTATTGATCAACCTCGGGCCTCGAATCGGCAAATTCAACGCCGATGGTACGGCTAACCGAATACAGGGACACAGCTTACCGATGACGATGGCGGGTCTAATGATCATCGTAGTCGGTTTCTTCGGTTTCTTCGCCGCCTGCTTG
>JACZQS010000193.1 GCA_022545625.1 Pseudomonadota bacterium | reverse complement strand
TTGGCTGCTCGCACTGGGGATGATTGGTGTCATACGTGCGCGAAACCGGAAAAAATAATTTTATTGGCCGTGGTAATACGACTAAACCGGGAAAAATTTTAGATTTTGCCACCAGGTCTGCTGTTCGCAGCCTGCTGTCATTGGCTGCGGCCAGGTCAGCGGAGACGATCAAGTAGGTTTCGACCTGTATAGGGACAGGTCTTATGACGCTTTTAACTCCTTTTTATCAACCAGGATTTCCTCAAATGGCTGAGGCCGTCCGATTTCGTATCCCTGGGCATAGTCGACCCCTAACTTTCTTAACATGCCCTTGATTTTATTGCTTTCAACAAACTCGGCTATGGTCTTCATACCCATTACATGGCCAATATCATTAATCGATTTTACCATTGCATGATCGATCGGATCATCGGCTATATCTTTCACAAAAATACCATCGATTTTCAGATAATCGACCTTCAGGTTCTTTAAGTAGCCAAATGATGACAAACCACTGCCAAAATCGTCCAGTGCAAATTGACAGCCCAACTCCCTCAGGCTGGCGATGAAATGTGTTGCTGCCCTCAGATTCGATATGGCCGCAGTCTCGGTGACCTCGAAACAGATCTTACTGGGGTCGATATTTAATTCTTTTATTTGCTCTATTACCGAGTTCAGAAACTGAGCATTAGAGATTGACTGGCCTGAGAGATTAATCGAGAAGAAATGAGTCTGTTCGACTAAATCAGGATTGGAAGCCAATAATTTAAATGCATGCTCAACTACCCAGACATCCAGTTTGTGCATCAGGTCATAGCGCTCAGCCGCAGGCAAAAAGGTAACGGGCGATATGATTTCCCCACGTTCGTCGATCATTCTTAGCAGAAACTCATAATGCATATCGGTGCTCTTATGCAGCGGCACAATACTCTGGACATACAGAGTAAAGCGGTTTTCTTCGATTGCCTGGTTGATACGGGTTACCCATTGCATCTCACCCTGGCGTAGTACCATCTGGGTATCGTCCGGGTTATACACATGGATTCGATTTCGCCCCAGATCTTTTGCCATATAACAGGCAGCGTCGGCTTGCTTGAGTAACTCGGTTATACTCGGTGTGGCTTCAGAAATGGCGACCAGGCCAATGCTGACGCCTATACGGAACGACTGTCCTTCCCAGGAAAACTGAAAATCCTGTATGGTTTTCTGGATTGCACTAACCGCTCTTTGGGCCTGGTCCAGCGTACAATGCTCCATCAAGATACCAAACTCATCACCGCCGAGCCGTGCCAAAGTGTCACTATGCCTTACCGCATTTTGTAGTATTTCGCTAAGCTGGCGTAACAATTCATCGCCCGCGATATGACCACAGGTATCGTTGACGACCTTGAACTGGTCAAGGTCCATGAAACACAGGGCATTCTCTCTTTTATCCTTATGGGTAGTTGAAATCAATCGCTTGACCCTGCGTTCAAACTCATGACGGTTGATCAGGCCAGTCAGGGCATCATGACTGGCCTGGTAGCGAAACTGGGCGTCGCTGCGAGACGCTTCTTCAACACGTTCAGATTCAATGCGATCCATGCGTCGCGAATTGGTAATAAGTAACAGGTAAAAAACTGCCACGCTACCCAGAACTAAAATGATTATTTTCCACTGCAAGCGCTGCATATGATCGATCAAATCGGTCACATCAGAATAAACCTCAAATACCGCCTCGGGCTCATCCAGCGAACGACCCCCGATGGGAATGTAAGATGAAACGACATTGATATTGCTTCGCTTACCCTCGAAGGTGTCAAACTGGTCACGAAAGGTGATGTTACTCACTGTTTTACCGCCCCTGGCACTGAGAAAACCCGCGTTATCGCTTTTGTCCTGGTTAATTTGTGATGGGTCGGTTGAAAAGATGGTTAGCCCGTCGAGATCATAAATCTTTACTTTGATCAGCTTCGATCCTCGCATCAGCCTTTTTACCTCGGCATCTAATCGCAAAATTGCTGGATGCTTTCCCCTCATTTCACTAATTTTGATCGGATCTGTGTTTATCAAATCCCTGTACCTCGACTCGACTACATTCGACAATATCTCAGTAATCGCCACATTGGACCGGGTTTCGTGTTCTACCAGGGATGACAGGGCAAACTGCCGAATGAGCAACATTAAGCAGACAATCGAAATTATTCCGATGGTGCTTGCGATGATGAGATATCGGTTTGATTTGATCATAAATTGTTACGCTGGCTAATCCAGGCTGTGCGCCGGTGATAATATTCTAACTTGTAGCATTGAATATCTCTGATTATAGAAGGATCGGCAGCTATGTTATCCTTCATGGCAATGTTATTTTTATCAACCTGTTTCGTGGAAAACACCCTGTTCGACTCCCTTATTTAATTTTGTCTATTCATGGCCTCGTGGGATTTTTAATTTAATATAAAAGCCCATAATAATTGTAGTACAAATTCCAGATAAAGAACCGCGTACGGGTTCACATTGTCGTACTTCGGTCCATTGGTCGTAGCATGTGTAATTTACCGGCTAACGGTGGATCTAGATGCCCGCGATCGAGCAGATATCGTAGGAAATTAAGTGGTCTTTATCTAAGGAACCTCGTCGGTCGAGAGTACCAAATGATGAAATTTTGATGTATACAATCGGGTTAATTGCCCTGTTAGAAATGAAACCTGGTAAAGGAGTTTCACTCTTCATATCGTGGACACAGCTTGCCCGGGGTTCTACCTTGGGTTTGAACGTTTACTACGAGGTTTACGGAGAAGGTGAACGCATTAGGTGTACGCCGCCTGGCTCCCATCATCGCAAAACGCCTGTTCCCGGATCCCGGTCAGCAAGAGCTACGAGACTTGCTGATCGATCGCTACAGCCAAAACGATGCGCACGCCTACCTGGCGACGCTGGATGCCCTGGCGGTCTGGTCGGTGGTATCCCGGCTAGGCGACCTGCACATGCCCACCCTGTTCATCACCGCCGATCACGACTACACCTCGGTGCAGGACAAACAGCGGTACGTGGATCAATTTCCCAACGCACGCATGGTTGTAGTGGAGAATAGTCGGCACGGCACACCGCTGGACCAACCCGAAGTATTCAACAACCATGTGCTGGATTTCCTCTCCAGCATGCAATCCTGACCCGTAACCAGCGCTCCAGCCCAGTATCCTGGTCGGCTTCAACGGTGATGGTTGTACGTGGATAAAGTGAAAACCACTCGGCTATAAAAAAAGAGGCCTGAGGCCTCTTTAATTGCCAACCGCCGATACGGTGTTAATGCTTAACTACCAGCACCAGCCGCCCGGAACCCGGCACGTGCCGAATTGGCCTTTTCCATTGCAGCTTTGGATTCCTGGGTTGTCAATGCCTGGATAGTTTTCAGGTTGGTGACACCTCCTGTCGATCCTGCGATCATCAATCCAGCCACTAAATCTGTCAGGCTGTCGCTTTCTGTAACGACCAGGAAGTCATATTCACCGGTCGTAACATAGTACTGCAGGAGTTTTGCTCCAACTGATTCCATCAGGGCCGCTACCGCGCCCTGCCGATCTTCCGGATTGTCAACCATTCCCTTTATTGCCTGTTGAGAGTAGTTGCCTTGCGTAATAAAAATCGCCATCGTCGTCTCCCCTTTTCAGTATTTAATGGAAATACGCTTCGCCAGAGAAAATTCTCGGCGTCAGAAAATATTAACATGCTTAGTCTTTGCAAACGAATTCATCCCCAACACGGAGATTCGCTAACATCTGCCCTAAACGTTTGCAAGCACCTGGAAATACGAATATTGAACGACTTTTTCCAGGTAGGTGTCAGGCATGCATTCTCTACCGAATGACGCTTACAGCGGAAAACTCTGAATAATCATGAATATTGCAAATGCCGGTAACATAAACACGCAATCGAAATCCTGATTTAATTCCCTCAAGCAGGGTTTCAAACATTTTGTCCGACCCGCGTGAACCGTAATTTTGATAAAACCAGGTTTTATTTTTACACCCGCTTGGATTTTCCTTAACCAGAAGCCTAACCTCGTAGTAGTGGCGCGTGGTCGGAACCAATTCATCTACAGTTACAAAATCAGTCCATCCTGCACTGGCTTGAGTAAAATGTGAAAAGAGTAATGCACAGGCGCCTATGATTACTGAAATTTCTATTTTCATGGTTGCTCCATAAGTCTCCAGGATGGGTTACCTATGTCTATTTTAAGGGTCATCAATCTTAATATATTATTTTCTTGCAGGCTTGATCACTGAACGGGGAGAAATCAGTTGTACTAAAATGATTGATAAACATCAATTATTTTATCCTGCTCATTTTTGTTATCAGATAAATCATCAGGTAACGGCTTCAGCTACTCGACTAGAGGTATCCCAGTGGTTCGGTCAGATTCTGCATAGAAAATTTCAGCAATCCTTGTAGTTTTTAGTGACACACTCACGGGCTAGTTGCTGCGCCTTCGATACTTCGTCGGGAGTCATGTCTTTTTGAATCTTGACGAATTCTTGCCTGGCTAGTCCCAGACCCGATGCCAGTTCTTCTGAAGCTGCAATATTCCACCACATATGGGCGCGGATATGGTCCCGAGTGACACCTCGTCCCTGCTCGTACATCTCACCTAGAATGAACAGTGAATAATTATTCCCCTGCTCGGCAGCTAACTTAAACCATTTGAAAGCAGCATTAGGGTCCTGAGTAACTCCTAGCCCCTGGTCGTACATGGCACCCAGGTTAGACTGCGCAGAGGCGTTCCCCTGTTCGGCAGCCAGCCTGAACCACTCGATGGCAACTTCGTAGTCCTGGGTGACACCTTCTCCCCGCCTGTACATGATTCCCAGCTTGTACTGGGCATCGGTATTACCCTGTTCGGCAAGTGGCCGCCACTCCTTCAACGCGGTTGCAAAGTCACCGCGTTCAGCTGCGGCCAGGCCCTCCGCAAAATCAGCTAACGCAGGAGCGCCCAACAGCATAATAAATATAACGGCGAGTGCAAAGAATCCTTTCATGCAGCCATGATGCCAAACAGTCGATAAAATTGGAAGTCGATCCAGGGGCAGAGCAATTACAGGCGGAGAATGCGGCGGATAAGCGAATGAACAATGCTTTCCTGACAGGTTACTGGAACTATCTGTATTTCAGCAACCCCTGTAGCCCTTCTCCACACATTCGCGTGCAAGTTCATGGGCTTTCGATATGTCGGCGGGAACCATTATCAATTCAAGCATGTTGCGTTCTACCACTGCTTTCTTATTCCCCTGGGAAGCAGATATATTTAACCACATATGGGCACGTCTATAATCCTGGATGACGCCATATCCTTGCTGATACATATGACCCAGGTTAGACAGGGCGTAGGAATTCCCCTGCTCGGCAGCTAGCTGGAACCACTTCATCGCAGCCTT
>JACZQS010000006.1 GCA_022545625.1 Pseudomonadota bacterium | reverse complement strand
TCAAGGATATTAAATTATATTTAATATAAACAATGAGATATAGAAACTAGTTAAACTAATTAATTAAATAAATTCAACGATTCTCCACCAGATAAATGATGCTCCGTAACTCGATAAAGCTGTTATTAATTTAATACAGCACTCACCAGCAGGTATACAAATACACTGCCTAACCAGATATCTATCAGCAGGTAAAGATAGAAGAATTTTTTCTTATTGGGATCTCTTGCGACACCCAGCGTCAGGTACAGAAACAAAGCCAGTGCCGCTAGTAGCATGATGACGAATTGCATATCGGGACCGGTTATTTTTCTTTGTCGACACGTGCAGCAGCGACTGCGGTCATGTTGAGCAATCCACGAACGGTTGTTATCGGTGTAACGATGTGTGCCGCTATTGGGCAATCGAGTAACATCGGACCAACTGACACACCACCACCCAGGGCCTTGAGTAGGTTGAAGGTGATATTCGCCGCATCAAGATCCGGCATGATGAGTAAATTTGCCACGCCATCCAGACTCGAATTCGGGAAAGTGGCTTTTCTTATGCGCGGTACCAGTGCCGAATCGGCCTGCATTTCACCTTCGATCATCCGTGCGGGATCGAGTTGATTGACCAGATCGAGAACCCGGCGCATTTTTATCGATGATTGCGAGTCCCGACTGCCGAAATTAGAGTGTGACAACAGGGCGACTTTCGGCACCAGGCCGAATCTTCGTACTTCGTCGGCGGCACTCAGCGTCATCCTGGCCAGGGTTTCGGCCGACGGATCGGGGGTTACCTGGGTATCGCAGATGAATAGTATATAGTCGCTTAATATCAGCAGGCTAAGGCCGGAAACCCTGTCGACCCCATCGCCTTGCTGGGAGACACTGAGTAATCGCTGTAAATGGCGGTGATAGCGACCGATAGTGCCGCAGATCATCGTGTCGGCCCTGCCCAACTTGACCATCAACGCCGCCTGTATCGTCGTACTGTTGCGAACCAGCTCGCGTGCTTCAGATTCGGTTTTGCCGGTACGCTCGGTTAAGGAGTGGTACAGGGTCCAAAAGGCCTCGTCGTCGTCATAATCCAGCAGTTCGAAGTCCCTGCCGGGCTTGATCGACAATCCATATTCCTCGATTATCCGATTGACTACCCCGGGGCGACCGAGTGCAATTGGATGGCAAAGTTTTTCCAGCACAATATTGTCTATGGCCTGCAACACGGTGAAGTTTTCTCCCTCGGCGAATACTACCCGGCGCAGGTTCTCGCGGGCTTTATCGAACACCGGTTTCATAAACAAACCGGAGCGGAATACGAAAGCATTTAATTTTTGATGGTAGGCTTCCCAGTCTTCAATGGGCTTCAGGGCGACACCCGAATCCATCGCCGCCCTGGCTACAGCGGGCGCAATCTTGAGGATTAAGCGTTGATCGAAGGGTTTTGGGATAAGATATTCCGGCCCAAAGGTAAGTGATTCCCCCTGGTAGGTATTGGCAACCACGTCACTCGTACCCTCACGCGCCAATTTCGATATTGCATCGACACAGGCAATTTTCATCGCCTCGTTAATTTCCGTCGCTCCGACATCGAGAGCGCCGCGAAACAGAAAAGGAAAGCACAGGACATTATTGACCTGGTTGGGAAAATCAGATCGACCGGTCGCTATGATAGCGTCTTTGCGTGTTTTCCTCGCGAGATCCGGATCAATTTCGGGTGTCGGGTTGGCCAATGCAAATACGATCGGATCGCTGGCCATCGATTTGACCATCTCGGCGGTGAGTATGTTGCCAGCCGAAAGCCCAAGGAAAATATCGGCATCGACAATCGCCTCCGCCAGGGTTCGGTGTGGCGTATCGCTTGCAAACGATTGCTTGAATTCATCCATCGACTCGCTACGGCCTTCGTATATCACTCCTTTTAAATCGACGACAATGATATTTTTTTTATCCAGCCCCAACGTCACCAGGAGTTTAAGACATGATATGGCAGCAGCTCCGGCGCCCGAAGTCACCAGTCTGACCTGGCTAATATCCTTGTCGACGACAGCCAGGGCGCTTTTCATTGCTGCTGCAACAACGATGGCAGTGCCGTGCTGATCATCGTGAAACACCGGAATAGACAGGCGTTCACGTAGATACTCTTCTACATAAAAACAATCGGGTGCTTTGATATCCTCGAGATTAATACCGCCGAATGTCGGTTCAAGCCGCTCGATAGTCTGCGCCAGTAGCTTCGGATCTTTTTCATCAATCTCGATGTCAAAAACATCGATTCCAGCAAATCGTTTAAACAGAACTGCCTTGCCTTCCATCACCGGTTTTGATGCGAGACTGCCGATATCACCCAGTCCCAGCACGGCAGAACCGTTAGTGATTACCCCGATCAAATTTGCTTTTGCCGTATACAGGCGTGCATTAATTGGATCTGCAACGATCTCTTCACAGGGATAAGCAACACCGGGCGAGTATGCCAGCGCGAGGTCCTGTTGTGATGTCAGGGGTGTGGTTGCCTCTATGCGAAGTTTCCCCGGGGTTGGCTTCAGATGATACTGGAGGGCTTTTTCGCGGTATTCTTCTGCCATCAATGTTACTCGGTCGGTAGTTGCACCGATTATAACGAACTTATTATCTTCAGGTTTAAAAATATGAGAAGCCGTACCTTAAAAATTCCGGCTCAGAGGCCGGAATGACGCGAGTTGGTTTCCGAGGCTTAAGTAAGCGCCATTAAATCCAGTGCCTGAATTATTGTGCTTCCTGCGAGTGGGCTTTACGTTGCTGGATCATCCACAGGTCTGCGTAGATGCCGTCCATCTCCATCAGTTGTGCATGACTACCCTGCTCTTTAATGCGGCCTTCATCGAGCACGACAATAGTATCGGCGTCGACTATTGTCGAAAGCCGGTGCGCAATGACCAGGGTGGTTTTGTTGCGGGAAATTTTATACAACTCCGACAGGATATTTTTTTCCGACTGGCTGTCGAGACTCGAGGTTGCTTCGTCAAATACCAGAATCGGGGGGTTTTTCAGTAATACTCGCGCTATTGCCACGCGCTGTTTTTCTCCACCGGATAATTTCAGGCCGCGTTCACCGACCATGGTATCGTATCCATCTGGCAGGCTTTGAATGAAATCATGAATATCGGCGAGTCTTGCCGCTTCAAAGACTTCCTGTTCGGTAGCGTCGTCCTTCGCGTAACGTATATTGTACATAATGCTGTCGTTAAACAGCACCGTGTCCTGCGGCACTATGCCGATCGCCTGGCGCAGGCTATTTTGCGAAACTTTCGCGATGTTTTGCCCGCTGATCAGTATTTCTCCGCTGCCGATATCGTAAAACCTGAATAAAAGCCTGGCAATTGTCGATTTCCCTGCTCCCGATGGGCCGACAATTGCAAGTTTTTTGCCATCTTCGACCTTAAAACTTATATCGCTGAGGATGGTTCGATCGTCGTTGTAGTTAAATCCAACCTGCCTGAATTCGACCGAAGTATTTTTCAGTACCAGTGGCCTGGCATCGATGCTATCGGTAATTTCTATCGGTTTTTGCAGTAGCTTGATTACCATATCCATATCGGCGAGCGCGTATTTGAGGGCACGGTAAATAATTCCTAAAAAGTTGAGAGGCAGAAAGAGTTGCAACATCATGGTATTGATCAACACCAGGTCTCCCAGGCTTAAATTGCCCTGGCTAACCCCAAGCGCAGCCAGGTACATGATACCGGTGACACCGACAGCAATTATTCCTCCCTGGCCGAAATTGAGTAATGACATGGTATTCTGACTATTCACTGCGGCTTCTTCCCATTGCCCCATGGTCTCGCGGTAGCGACTTATTTCATGTTCGTCATTATTGAAGTATTTGACCGTTTCGTAGTTCATCAGGCTATCCATTGCCCTGCCATTCGCACTCGAGTCCAGCGCGTTCATCTCATGTCGAAAATGCATACGCCATTCGGTTACCATCAAGGTAAAAGCGACATATATACCGACGGTAAGAAATATGATGATCGCAAAATGCCTGTCGTACTGGCTGAACAGGATGCCTGCCACCAGGGTTAATTCAGCTGCTGTGGGAACGATATTGAACACCAGGTAATTCAGGATTGAACTGATGCTTTGCGCGCCGCGTTCCATATCCCTCGATATTGCTCCGGTATTTCGCTCCAGATGGTAGCGCAGGGACAGGTTGTGCAGGTGGGTCAACGTGGTTACCGACAGGCTGTTCATCGCGTGATAGCGCACGCGGGCAAATATCACATCGCGTAATTCGTTGAATCCCGAATTGATGAAGCGAAGTACGCCGTAGGCGAGCAAAAAAACTATCGGTAAGGTCGCTACCTGTCCAACGTCGGTATCCAGAATATCGACGATGTATTTTAATACCACAGGAATGCCAACCATAGCCAGTTTCGAGATCACCAGGCAACCCAGGGCCAGTAATACCCTGCTTTTATAGGCCCAGACAAATGGCATCATTTGCCTGATGTTGTACCAGTCGTTTCGGTTCGTGTTGGCTTTTTCCGTGCGCCCCATCATCGTAGCTGATCCCATTGGCCTAATTATCCCCCTGGATTAGATGCGCTAGCGAATTGGTATGGAACAGGCAGCTGATTTTAATGGCTAACATGAAATTATGCAGAATCTGGGTTACGCCTGGCTAGTTTGCCAGGCGGGTATAATGGATTGATTTCAGGGGTCCTCAAAAGATAGATAAGATATGAGATTATTATCTGATATTCCTGACCATCGAACCTGGTACTGGTTCAGCCTTTTTTTACGGGCAATTAATTCGAGTGCGTTTTTAATCCTTGCTTGCAGGCCAGAGCTCGATTTGATATTGATGCTGAGTGAATAGCTGCCATCGGCTTTCAACGCTCCCTCGCCTTCGACATTGAGCACGGCCCCCTTATCCGTCAGGTTTACCTGGTATTGGCCGACACCTTTCGTTACATTCAGCTGGTAATCCCCGAGGTTGATATCTTCACCCGCTATACCCGCCTCTTTCCAGACTACCAGGGCATCAATATCTGCCAGTTTTCCCTGAACAAATATTAACTTTTGCGAACTCAAATACAGGCTGCCTGAGGGTTTAAAAAACAATTCATCGGCTCCCACATTCAGGTTGCTCATAGAAAGCTCGACATCCAGCCCTGACACCTCCACTGCCCCGGATATCGGTATATACCGAATCAACACCGAACCGCCCGAAAAACTAAGTTGATAACACAGGCTCGCGCTTAGCAGGCAGGAGCTGTCGATTGCATATTTGAGGTCTCGAATAATGAGCTGGTTGACAGTCAGGACGCCAACCTGCCCTTCGAGCAAACTGCCCTGTAATTGTGATATCTTGACCCCGGTAGGAATTTTTAACCTTGCCACCAGGTGGCGCGCAGGCATATTAATTAACAGAGTAATAATCAGCAATAACACGAAAAACAAGGCGGGTTTCCAAACTGCTTTCATTCAGGGATTCTCAGATCGGTCATGGTGGTTAGGCTTTCCCGGTTCAACTGTTTTTTTCCAGCACCAGGCTGCAGTCCACGTCGGCAACCTTATCGGTGGCGTTGATTCTCAGATCTTTGACCTTGAGTCCCTGGCTGTTGACCTGTGCAATAAAATTTAATAATCGATTGAAGTTTATATTTTTATAGCGAATTCTAATTTCGTCATTGTTAATCGGCGTCATCTGGGCCAAAAAAGAGTTTAGATCCTGGCTTCGGACTTCCTTGTCGATTAGATTCGCGAGCGAACCCTCAAATATTGACGCCTTGGTTATGCCATTATTTTGCGGCAAGCGAACCACTGCACTTTGCATCCAGAGTAAATCGATCTTGCCCTGCTCCAGTGCCTCGTTTAATTCGAGTCGCTTCTGATTATAGGGTTCTATGATAAGCGCATGGACGAGCAAGCCGAGCAATGAGATTGCCGCGAACGTGACTATGGTTTTTTCGCGCGGACTAAATTTTGACAGAAAATCATTCACCTGGACGCCCCATCAAGCACAAATTGGCCTGAAACAATACCGGGTTTGATATTCAGGTTTTCCATTTTTACCGCCTGCCCAGTAGACTCGATCGACTCCAGCAGGGATTCTAATTCGTTCAATTGATTGCTGGTGACATCTATACTTAGACGTTTATTTTGATACCCAATTCTACTGATAATAATCGACGAATAGACAGATTTTGCCTGGGTAAACTGGCGTAATAATTCGAGGAAATTAACTTCTGCTTTCCCGGACTGACCTTGTTTAAGCAGATTTATTAATTCCTTTTTCAAGTCATCGGACTGGTCTATATTGGCCGGCAGGTAGTTTTTCAATTGTTCATATTGAGCTGCCTTGATATCAGACAACCGGGTTTCCAGCTGATTTAAGGCTATCGCCCTGTTATAACCAGTGACCGCAACCAGAATCAGCAATAGACCCAGTATCCACTTCCAGCTACGCAGCAACTTTGACCAGATCGAGGAAATTTGAAATTGTCGCTGTAATAAATTGATCGTCCCGGAACCACCGGGATCGAGATGCTCCAGCTTTAGCTGCTTAAATTCCCCCGGATATTTGCCTATATTTATCGACTCAAAGGATTCTGGCTCTTGCAGGTAACAATTGACAACCTTTATATCCTGTTCGGCAGCGATCAGGTCCAGCATCGCTACACACAGTTCAGGTCGACACTTGATACCCTGAAATTCGCCATACCTGAGTATTACAGCTTGATGACTGGTGATCAGATTGACCTCACCCAGTTTTCCGGACCAGGGACACAAAAAAATCTCTGGTACTACCTGGGTCACTTGTAAACCATGTTTCTGTATCAGGTCGATACATCTTTGCATCACTGTCTTTTCCAGTACGGCTATCGCTACTGGATTGCTCGACTGGTCACCAAGAGCAAAATGCTGGAGTTCGACATCTTGTGCCAGTTGATCTTCGATTTGATATTCGACGGCGGCCAGCAGCTGACGAGAGGCCGTACCGGGTAATTCATAACCGGTTAGATAGACATCCTGCTGCGCAATTACCAGTACCACGGTATTGTGGTCTTTTGCCAGTCCAGCTAAATCCTGTCCTGAACCGGTTTGCCAGTTTACAACCTGGCTGGCATCATCGGACTGATCGACAAGCCAGCTTAAATTATCCAGGCTTGAGTCGTGAAAACGGATGATCAATCTCGACATTACAACTGCCCCAGGGTCCGCTTGATCACGCGAGTAGTACCGTTTTCATCACGATGCAGCAAGGTATCGAGGTTGAACACCAGGTCTCCCTGGTTGACCAGGCCATAGGCGTGAAAGTATTCCGTACTCACTGACAAACCCGACTCTTCGAGTGGAATTTGCAGTCGCTCAATGAAATTCTGGATACTGCTAAACTCCTCTTTGTCTCTTTCTTGAATAAATGAATCTGCACTCAGGTTCTCACCGAGGGACAGAAAGACAGTCTCCGATATGGTATTCACATTAATGTCTGTAGTGGTCGGTAAAGCAGTGATATAGGGTTTTAGACTATCGAATATTTCTACTGTGACATGCTTCACCAGCAATAATTCGCTAATATCGACCATCGCCCGATTCGCCACCCGGTAGGTATCATAATGTTCCTCGGCGCCATCTGGATAGCGAACTTCAAAGTCTTCATCGATCCAGTCCAACAAGGCTGAGACAAAGGTCGTATCAATGTCCAGATTATTGCATAAACGCCTGAATCTGTTTACCCATTCTTCGGATACGAGTAAATTGTTGATGTTAAACTTGGCCTGTTCGTCTTCGATAAATCCGGACAATAAACCCCCTTCGATCGGTAACCCGGGAATGCTTATCGCCCAGTCTTCGCCGAGGTGATCGATTGCCGTATCTTTACGATCTTTTTGCAGAAAGATCCGGGCCCAGTCTTCCAGACCCAGCGCATATAACCTGGCTCGGTCCATTAATAAGATTCGAGAAGTCTTACGAATAGAGAAAGCTTCTTCATGGCTAATCGAAACGATGATTGCAGTGGCGGTCAAAGTGATCAATATTGCGGAAAGCAAAGCTATCCCGGCCTGGCTAGATCTACAGTGCGCCATCGGGAATCTCCAGATAACGCCATGTTTTGCCTAACTGACTAATATCTACGCCTATTTTTAACGCGATTGGCCGGCGTTCATCCAGGACCAGTTCATCAGGCCAGGTATCGATCGACTTTTCTAAAGCGTCGACAAAATGGACCTCGAGCGCGTTGACATTGTGTAGCAATACGCTGTCAAAGGGTTCTTCGCCGATGCCTTGATCCAGCGATAACCAGTGTCGCCTTACCAGTTTGTTGTCGACCAGCAGGTATTGAACGCGTTGTAAATTACTGCGTTTTCTCTGCAATAAATTTGCCCAACCGCCACGGGTGAAGCTAATGCTATTGTCTTCAATGACAATATTACTTTCTTCGTCTCCATATTGATTACGCACTTTTCTGGATGAAACCTGTAACCAGTCACGGCTGAAATAAGACAGTGCAAACTGTAACTCGGAAAGTCGCTGGTTCGATTCGCTAACCTGCTTGCCGATTTTTATCGTATGGTTCAGGCCGGTATAGGCAATAGCCGCCATGATCGCAAAGATTGCGACTGCGACAACCATTTCGAGCAGGGTAAAACCACTAGTACGAATGTTGCGCATCACAATTTGCCGATAAACCCTGTCGCGCTGGCCTTGATATCAGAGCCGTCGCGCAGATAGACGTCGACATCGATTCGACGTAGTAATGGCTCGTCGGTTTTGCTAATTTTCATTTTCCATTGCCATTCGCTGTCGGCCATATCTACCGACCCGGATTTACTCGACGCAGATGTCCAGGTTCTTTTTGCGCGATAAAGCGTAACCTGGTTCTGTGCAATCCAGCTGGCGATAGTTTTTTCTGTTAATTGAAAGGTTCTCCTGGCTGAATATCCTCCAGTTTCGACGATGGCGCCCATCGTCAGGGCGACGATCAATAGCGCGAACATGACCTCGATTAAAGTAAAGCCTTTCAGCCTGGACAGGGTCATGACTGGGGCACCGGGTCGGTCGCCAGTATATTGCCCAGAAAGTCGCCAAAGATGGTGATGCTGGTGTTGGCATCGGTATCGAGAATCTCCCATTCGAACGGGGTCATTTCTCCGCTCGAAAGAATCAAAATATGGGGCACCGGATCGCCTTGATCGATCAATTCAACTACCAGGTCTTCAATCAAAAGCCGAGATTTCTGGGATTCGTTAAGCTTTACCTTACGAAAAAATGACTGGCTGGATTCGGCCCAGTCCTGGCCATCATATTCGAGCACCTGGAAGCCCTGGTGATTGATTGAAATAGCGTAGTTTTTGTTTTCAAAGATGGCTTCCTGGTAAAGCAGGCGCATAGTTTTGCTGAGATCGCTACCCAGAATTTTCAGGTCGTCCGAGCCACGAGTGAGGGAAGTGGAAAATAAAATCGCGCTGACGCTAATCGTAACGATAATGACCACGACAAGGATTTCCCACAGCGTAAAACCTTGTACACTACCGGGGAACAGGCTCCTAGGAATCGAGGTTCCAGTTACCGATATCGGCAGCCTCATCGGTGCCTCCTGCAGCTGAATCAGCGCCTAGCGAATAGATATCGAATTCTCCATTTGCGCCGGGTTGCTGATACTGATAATCGTTCCCCCAGGGGTCCTTGTTGAGCTTTTTAATATAGCCTCCCCTGCGCCAGTGCTTAAGTTCCGACCCCGCTGGTTTACTGACCAACGCAGCGAGTCCCTGATCGGTGCTCGGATAGGTAAAATTATCCAGTTTGTACAATTCCAACGACGATTCCAGTACCCGAATATCGCTTTTTGCCTTGCTGATTCTTGCGTCACCGGCTCGACCGACAACCTTGGGTGCAATATAAGCGGCCAGGATAGCGATGATCGTCACGACTACGATAATCTCCAGTAGTGTGAACCCCTTTTGGGTTTTCTGTGATATCGATATTTTCATAAGATCTCAGTTGCCGGTTTACCTAAGTCAGTTACGACATTTATGACCATGTACTGGCATTATCGCGCCCTAACCATATTGTATAAACTCGTTGGGCGAGTGCAATCGATAATCCTAGCAGTAAACCGTATAGATGCGCGTCAATAATCACTGGAATTCCAATTAAGTCACCACTATCAGTCCTGATATCGCTGAATTGCTCCAGTACCACTTTTAATACCATGGCAGCGCCGAGTAACAGCGCGATAGCCTTATCCCTTCGATATAAATCAATGGCAGCAAGGAGATAAATACCGAACAGGATGCCTGAATATCCGACGTACCAGTTTAATTCCGGATTCCGCAGCGTAAATAACGTCGAAATACCCAGAGCCAGAACTATATTATAGACGACCCATCTCCAAACTGACCATTTTGGTGAGGCAATAGTCATGCAAAGCATCAACCCAGCGGCATTGAGGACAAGGTGTTTCTCGTTGGCGTGGACCCAGTGCGCAGTAAAGCTGCGCCAGTATTCCGCTTCGATCCACCAGTTGGGCTGGTAACGAAGATCGCGGATATCGAGTTGCTGGAAGATCGCCATGATGAGCAACATCAGCGCTATAAATATCCATCCCGATGTCGATCCCCTATTGAAGTAAATCATTCATATCAAAGATAGGCAGCAGAATAGCCAGCACGATCGCCAGTACAACCAGTCCCATTACCAGTATCATTGCCGGTTCGAACAGGCCGATAAAAATTGCGGTAATTCCGGTGAATTCGTTTTCCTCAGCCTTTGCCGATCTTTCCAGCATTTCACCCAGTTTGCCGCTGGATTCACCGATTTCGATCAATTGCAGAACGATTGGACTGAAGTATCCGGTTTGCTCGAGTGCATCTGATATGTGCTCACCCTCCCTGACCCGGTCAGCCGCACTAACTACCGAAGATTTCATTGGTTGGCTGAGAATTACCTCGGCCGATATGCGAATAGAGTCGAGAGCGGTCACTCCACTGGATACCAGGATACTCATCGTACGGGTAAATCGTGCCGTATTCGATAACTTGACCAGGTAGCGGACAAATGGAATGGCGAGCAGGATGCGATCGCGTAACAGGCTAAACCAGGCAATTTTTAGCAATTGTCGGTAAAGCAAGATAATCGCCGCGAGTCCAATTAGCAGGTGCAGACCATAGGCTTTGGAAAAATCGGATATGGCGATAAGCCACTGGGTGATCAATGGTAGTTCCTGATCAAATCCCTCGAATACCTGAACAATCTGTGGGACTACAAACGTGAGTAAGCCTGCCACTAACGCAAATACAACAATACTCAGCAAGATCGGGTAGATCAACGCCTGGCTGGTTTTGCGTTGTATATCCTGTCTTGCTTCCAGGTAGTCAGCGAGTCGCTCCATGACAACATCGAGCAGGCCCGATTGCTCTCCCGCGTGTACTGAAGCGCAGTACATCGAGTCAAAAATACGCGGAAACTCTTTCAACGCCTCAGACAACGGAAAACCCTCCAGAACCTTGGCGCGTACCGAAAGCA
This sequence comes from Pseudomonadota bacterium, assembly GCA_022545625.1. GTDB lineage: Bacteria > Pseudomonadota > Gammaproteobacteria. Next base: position 7,745 of record JACZQS010000006.1, on the reverse strand, counting down.
ATACGCGTTTAGTCCGGTTTTTCGGTGTTTGCCTGGAGACGGCGTAATACGCTGATTCCACGGGCTGCCCAGCACTGACCAGGGTTGCTATCTGGCGAGTAATTAATGCGACTGTCGCAACATTAATTTTATCGCCCCTCGATTTGATTTCTCCGTTGAGTGTCGTTTGCGACACTTCCCCAATTTTCAACGGCATTAAACTCATACCGCGCAATTGTTGCCTGGCCTGTTTTGCGGTATCGGCCTCGATTAAACCCTTTTGAGTCTTGCCCTCGGCATCTAAGGCCTGATATTCGAATGCGCCCATGGCAAAATCGTGTCGCTACAGGTTATCGCGGGTGACACGAAGCACTTCGTCGAGACTTGTCTCACCCATCATTACTTTGCGAATTCCATCGTCGCGCAAATTTTGACTCTTGTCGTGACAATAAATTTCGATCTGTGACTGGCTTGCGCCATCGTGAATCATGCCTGCCAGCCTATCGTCAATTTCGATCATTTCATAGATGCCTGAGCGGCCCTTAAAACCGGTTTGTTGGCAATGGCTACAACCTCTGGATTGATAGATAGTGTCGTTTGTACTGAGACCATAGTCCGCCACTTCCTGTTCGCTTAGACTTATGACAGATTTACACTTCGGGCACAGGCTACGTACCAGGCGTTGTGATATCACGCCCAGCAGGGTTGACGACAGCAAAAATGGTTCGATGCCCATATCCTGAAGGCGCGTAATCGCACCGACTGCAGAATTGGTATGTAGTGTCGACAGCACCAGATGACCAGTAAGACTGGCCTGTACGGCGATTTGGGCAGTCTCGTTGTCGCGAATTTCTCCAACCATTACCACGTCCGGATCCTGGCGCAATATGGCACGCAATCCCTTGGCAAAAGTCATATCGACCTTGTTATTCACCGGAGTCTGGCCGATGCCATCGAGATCATATTCTATCGGGTCCTCTATCGTTAGAATATTGCGCTCTGTATCGTTCAACGCTGTCAGCATCGCATACAGCGTTGTTGTTTTACCCGAGCCGGTGGGGCCGGTAATCAGGATTATGCCATAGGGTTTTTGAATAATATTACTCAATCTTTGCTGATCATTTTGCGCCATACCAAGCTGCAATAAATCGAGCCGACCAGCCTGCTTGTCGAGGATACGCATGACTACTCGTTCACCGTGACCGGAAGGTAGTGTCGATACCCTGATATCGACCGGTCGATTTGCCACCTTGATCGCTATTCGACCATCTTGCGGCAGGCGTTTCTCGGCGATATCGAGTTGCGCCATAACCTTGATTCTGGAACACAACAGGCTGGCGATCTGACGCGGCGGTTCGAGCACTTCACGCAGTACGCCGTCCACGCGGAAGCGGATTGAAAGCCTGGTCTCGAATGGTTCGACATGGATATCGGAAGCGTTTTCCTTGATTGCCTCGGTAATCAGGGCGTTAATCAGGCGAATAATCGGGGCATCGTCGTCGCTCTCGAGCAGGTCTTCGGGTTCCGATAATTCTTTTGCAACCTCGTCAAGGTTTAATTCACCGCCTATTTTTTCCGCCTCGGTAAACGAGGTCTCCCGATCGCTCTCGAAATGTCGGCTCAGTAATCGATTGAATTCGCCTTCGGTTTCCACCGATACCTGGTCGACCATCCCGAGCAGGCGCTGGGCTTCGGCGATCGCATTTAACGAGGTCCCACTTCGTGTCGCTAAACTCAATTCGCCGGTGTTAAGAGAGGTGGTCGCAATGACACCATAGCGTTTACAAAACGAGTAAGGCAGTTTGGCGGTGGATGGCATGGGCTTCTTATATCTTAGTAAGCGTTGGACGAAATCAATCTTTGCAGTATTCAGGGACTATTTACGATTATTCCAGCGGATCTAAAACGGGAATATACTTTAGATCCTCCTTAACTTGTTGTAACTGTATATCGCGCATAAAATTATACTTGCGATGGCTCAGGTTGCGTGCTTTTTCCGGGTCTTTGATAATCGTGGCCTTGATGAAAATCAATAGATTCTGCTTAACCTTGGTCAATTTAGTCGAGCGGAATAACAGGCCTATAATTGGAATATCACCCAGGCCGGGTACCTTTTGCTCGGTATTCACTACTCTTTCGTCGATCATTCCGCCTAGTATCAGCAGTTCACCGTCTTCTAATTGCACTGTGGTTTTGATGTAGCGTTTATTGGTAATAATATCCACCGCACTGGTGGCGCTACCACTGATAGCCGATACTTCCTGCTCGATTGACATGGTAATCGTATTGCCTTCGTTGATTTGTGGCTTGACCTTTAAACTAATGCCAACGTCCTGCCGCTCGATGGTTCTGAATGGATTGATGGCGCCGCCTACTTCAAGCGAGGTTTCGCCGGTAACAAAGGGTACGTTTTGGCCAACAGTAATTACGGCTTCCTGATTATCCAGTGTCACAATCGATGGTGTCGAGAGTAAATTGGTTTCAGAATCACCAGCCAGGGCCTTGATCAGAGTGATGAAATTAAGATTTGGGTCATCGAGTCGACCCAGTACCAGGGCCAGACCTTCCGGGAGTATGCCTTCGCTAACACCTGGAATGTCCTCACCCCCGGTACCTGGAAACCTGCTAGAGAAGATTGCACCGCCTCCATCGCTCGCGTCGATCAGCCACTGAACACCCAGCTCCTTGGAGGTGTCCAGCAGCACCTCGGCAATAATAGCCTCGACGTGTACCTGTGCCCTCGGTATATCGAGTTGCCCGATTACCGACCGGAGCGATGGAAATACCGATGCAGGTGCGGTGATAACCAGGGCATTGGTAACTTCATCAGCCTGAATACTCACCGAAGCAGTCGTTGATCCGGATTTGGTGCCAGCCGCATTTTTTGCCTCTGCCTTGATAACTTCGGCGCCAACCTTGCTCAGAATATCGGCAATATTTTTTGCCTCGGCATAACGTAGATAGATGACATGGGTGTTACCGGTCGATTCGACCGGTGCATCCAGGTCGGCAATAATGGCGCGGTAGCGCAGGCGTTTAGATCTTTCGCCACTGAGTATAATGCTGTTGGTACGCTCATCAGCGGTAAATTTCACCTGTGCGGCGCCCGGATTTTTTTGATTCGGGATAGCCGCATTCAAACTGGATAATAACCGCACTACCTCGGCAGCGAACGCATGCTGCAATTTTATAATTTCTATTTCGGAATCGGTCTCGCGGTCCATTTGATGAATAATTCGATCGATACGTTCTATATTTGCAACCCTGTCCGAAATGATCAAAACATTGGTAGCGGCATAGGCTGCGAGATGCCCCTGTTGAGCTACCAGGGGTCTCAGGATAGGAACCAGCTGCGCGGCATTGATGTAATTAATTTGCAGCACCCGGGTGATAAGCTGATCTCCCGGCTCCTGTCTATCACCACTAAACGGTGCCGCATTTTGCTTGGCAGTAGCATCAGGGATAATTTTAATCGCGTTTTTAGTCGGGACCGTTGCGAACCCGTGAACCTGCAGGATCGACAAAAATACGTTGTAAACCTCATCCTCGTTCAGAGGTTTCGAAGAAATAACCGTTACCTTGCCCTTGACCCGTGGATCAATGATGAAATTCTTGCCAGTAATTTGCGATACACTGTTGATCACAGTCAGCAGGTCAGCGTCGCTGAAATTCAACGTGACCTCTTCTGCCCTGACAGGCCCAACCAGCAAAATCAGGGATAAGGAATTGGCTATTAATATACGAGCGATCAGGGAGAAAATATGTTTCATATTAATAGCTTATATTACTACATGCTAAAGTTGATGGTTTGTTCATTACCATTTCGTAGCACCGTAACCGAGATACTCGAGGCGGTGGTAAGAGACTTCAGTGCATCCAGGGCCTGAAATGGTTTATCAAGGCCAATGCCGTTTATTTTGATGAATACATCACTGTCCTTAAAATTTAGTTTTTTGAGCAAGCTTTCCCCACGCAACGCTCTTAGTCTGAAGCCAATATTTTGACCATTTTCGGTCACTGGTATCGCCTGAAAACGTTTTGCCAGGGCCATGGGATTGCTCACATAACGTTTCCTGTAACTCCGCAGTAACGAGGTGCTGGCTAACGCATTAGGATCATTTAGCCTGGACCCAATCAAAGCCCCAGCGCCACCCACAGCTGATTTCTCGAGATTGAGCCGCTCTATTTTGCCGAAACGATTGATCAGTATGTAAGAGGGTTCGATGGCGGCGAGGGTAATATTGTCGGCTAGTTCATCACCCAACCGGTAATAGTTACTATCGTTAATTTTGATTTCAACGATAGCCGATGACAGGCGATCTGCTTCAGAGTAATAGATGCCCCGTAACTTGTAATTAAGCCTGGTTTCAGGCGCGTCTTCGATTTCGACGGCCGTCGATACTTCTACCTGTGGTTTACCAAATAAATGGGCGCTACCGATAAGTCGTGCTTTTTCCAGAAAGCTTTGCTGCGGTGCGCCCGTATTATCGCCTCGTATAATCTGGCTGTGAAGCCCATCATCATCCATGGTTGGCGCAGGAAATAACTGCCAAAATACGATTGACAGTTGAAACGCAAGTAGCGCCAGCACGACAAGCATAAGCATATTGCGCGTCCACCTGTCGCTTAAAATCCTGTAAAAGTAGTCTTGAAACAAACCTGAAGTCCCGTTTTTTCCTTTATATTACATAGTTCCTTGAGAATATTTTAGTCATTATTTTCCCAAATACCGGAAAACTATAAATAAATTCAACTTTATCACTGAATATGTTGATTTTAAAAGAATTTGAGTAAATAGATAGGCTCTAAACCTGGTGTTTTTAAAAGATTGATCTTAAGGGGTATGAAACTGAAATCTGTCTATAGTTCAGCCAAAATTTCCAGGCTTCGGGTCGATTAATTAATCAACATCTGAAAAATCCGAATTTAGCCAAAGTCTCGGTAAACTATTTACCCGGGAAGGCTTCTTCCTCTTTGTAAGGAAACCACCAGAAATCCTGGTCATTGGCTCCCGGATCGATCATTGCGAGCTTGGTGTGGCGGAAGGTATCGAGACCCTCGGCACCCAATTGCCGGCCCATTCCGGTCATCTTGCGGCCACCAAACGGACCAGCGTCATTGTCGAGCAAGGGGGCGTTGACCCATACCATGCCGGTTTCGATTTCATTAACCGCGCGCATAGCCTCGTTGAGATCAGACGTATAGATGGTCGAACCCAGACCAAATCTGGACTTATTGGCCAATTCGATCGCCTCTTCCAGGCTCGATACCTTGCAGATCGGAGCCGAAGGACCAAAACTTTCTTGATTCATGATATCCATATCGGGGGTGACTTCGGTCAGTACGGTTGCTTCGACGAACCATCCAGTTTTCTGTGCTACCGGCCGGCCCCCGCCAGCAGCGACTTTGGCGCCCTGATCGATAGCCCGTTGCAGTATCGCTTCGTAGCGATCGCGTTCCCTGGCGCTTACCATTGGTCCCATATCAATATTGTCCAGCCCGTTGCCGATACGCATGGCCTGGGCGTTGGAGACCAGTTTACTGACAAACTCATCGTGTATGTCCTGGTGCACGAATATTCGTTCGGCCGAAGTACACACCTGGCCGCAATTGAGATAGGCAGCAAAAGCTGCCCCACGCGCTGCCATCCCAGCTGAAGCCGATGGCATAACCAAAAACGGGTCGTTACCAGAGGCTTCGATCAGGCACGGCTTAAACTGATCGGCACAGGCCCTGGCGACGAACTGACCTGTCGGCACGCTGCCGGTAAATGCAATCATGTGGGTGTCGGTACTTTCCACCAGTTGACGCCCGACATCTCCAGCGCCTGGCAGGCACTGAATCAACCCATCGGGCAATGGCGCGAAGGCTTCCATGAATTTTAATGTTGATAATGCCGTGTTTTCCGAGGGTTTGACGATAACTGCATTGCCGGTAGCCAGTGCTGCGGCAGCAGACCAGCACAACAGGCAGAACGGAAAGTTGAATGGCAGAATAATAACGACCACTCCCATCGGTTCCTTGAGGGTAAAGTGAAACTGGTCATCCACGGCAGGCCCGACCACTTTACCATAGTCGTGGCGCGCGATTTCGGCGTAATAGTCAACTGCCGATGCCGACCAGTCGACCTCATCGGTAGTTTCCTTGTAAGGTTTGCCCATTTCACGGGTCAGCATTTCACCCAGTATGCCTCGCAACGCGCGCATGTTCGACGCAATTTCATGCATCAACTCGGCGCGAGACAGGGCATTGACTTTATTCCAGGCCTTTTGGCTCGCATTGGCGACAGCGATGGCCTCATCGACCTCGACCGCGGTAGCAATGGGCATATGTCCAGCGGTTTCCGCCGTCGCCGGGTCGATAACATCGAGGCTATCGGTAGCTGCACTGTTGCGAAATTCGCCGTTGATAAATACCTGGTTGCTGAGCCGGTTGAGTTCTTTGATTGCAGTCATAATTTTATCCTATGGTCTATTCAGGGTTGAAAGAGCTAGCACTGGGTCATAGGTCGTAGTCCACCCATACTTCGTTCGATATCGGTATGCTCTGGCACGCCAGAACGTAGCCCATGTCAAGATCTCGTCGGGAGAGCGCATTATTTTTTCGCATGATCACCTTACCACTCTTCATTGCTCCCATGCAGGCAGTGTCGCAGTGGCTAGCAATCCGGATAAGAAAGACCTACGGGAAATGGATCCGGATGTGAAAAAATACCTGCTAGCGGCAGTCCGGTAGAATTTCCTATCCCTTCGCGTACCAGCCATTGTCAACATAGAGGGCATTACCGGTAATAAAGCTAGCTTCGTCCGAGGCCAGAAACACAACAGCCGAGGCAACTTCCTCAGGTTCGCAGATTCGGCCCTGGGCCTCGGCGAGCGCCCCCTCCTCCCAGGCCTGACCCGCGTTATCCAGTTCGCTAATTTCCCGCAGGCCGTGCGCGGTCTTGACGAACCCCGGGCAAACCGCGTTACAGCGAATTCCCTGATCGCGATACTCGACCGAGATACTGCGGGCGAGCTGAAGCACCGCACCCTTGGTCATACAATAAAGCGACTCGAGTGCATATCCCAGTTCCGAGGCAATCGACGCCGTTATAACGATAGAACCACCGCCATTGTCGCTCATCTCCCTGACTGCACGACGACATACCAGGAAGGCAGATCGTACATTAATATCCATCAAACGATCGTAGTCCTGTTCGGTCGATTCGTGCAGAGGTTTCACGGTAATGGTGCCCGCATGATTAAAAAGCACATTGTAAGGTCCCAGGGTCTCGATAACCCTGTCAAAGGCAGCATCCACCTGCCTGGCATCAGAAACATCGGTTTCGAAAAATTCAGCAGTGCCTCCCTCTTCACGGATTAACTGTACGACTTCTTCGCCAGCCTCTTTCTGGATATCTAATATTGCGACGCTGGCACCCTCCCTGGCGAAGGCCAGGGAAGTAGCTCTCCCCATCCCTGCAGCGCCGCCAGTGATTACCGCAGTCTTGCCTGCCAGCCGACCCGATCGGTTATCGGATGGTGCTGTACTGGCTTTACTTTCGTTGGGCATGTTTGGTTTCCCTCTTTAGTGTTAATCACAAATGTCTGGCTACCTGCGCCTCTTGTTTAACGCCAACTGTGTTCTGCCACGATTCAGGCCACAGGAACATCAATATTTTTATTTCTATGCCACTGTTTTTATTTTCTGAAAAAAAATCGAGAATAGTTCTTGCTGCGATGAGATTTGAAGTTTCCCGTAAATATTTCGCCGGTGGATTCGTA
>JACZQS010000192.1 GCA_022545625.1 Pseudomonadota bacterium | reverse complement strand
CCGAATCGGGTAACTTGCGTGTTACCAATACGAGGGGCTTTTTGTTCATATTACTACTATATTCTAGTTAAGGAACCTCTGATTAATTATGTCATATCTCTGCGAGTCCTGAAGCGTACAGCTACAAGACGCACTTCGCAGCAAATGGCCTAAGTCCTTTGCAAGAAGTGCACCAAAGTAGGCGCTTTAGGCGACGCGGTAGATGTGCGCTTCAGGACTCGCCCTCTGGGGCTCACAGGCTGAACCGCACTCTGCGTTACAACTTTTCACCAGGCGGGCGCATGCTGTCAAAGTTGCGCCTTGATTGCGGATCAGCCTGTGGGCCAGAGACATGACATAATTAATCAGAGGCTCCTTAAACCGATCAGATGGATGATACTGACCGAAAATATAAACACATAGTCACCGCTCGCACAAGATTCCGACCGGTACAGGTACCAACTAATTGACATTTACAGGATTCGGCAAGTTCAGGATAATAAGCAGCCTTTCCCTTTCAGGCAGATAAATGAGTCAATCAACTAACAGATTTCAGTGGCGATCGCAATCTGCATTTATCATTGTTGCAACGGGTGCGACGCTTAGCCTAAACGATTTCCTCACCTTTCCGGTATTGGCGGGTCAAAATGGTGGCGGCGCATTTTTGTTGCTCTACGTGATATTTCTTTTCCTGCTTGGATTACCTTTGCTGATGGCGGAGTTATTGATTGGACGACTAGGTCGTTCCGACCCTTCGCGATCATTTGAAATTCTGGCGTCGCAGCAAAACGCTTCGGTTTACTGGAAAACCGTTGGATTTGTCTCATTACTGGCTGCATTTTTAATTGTCGCCACGTTTAGCGTGATCGCCGGCTGGTCCCTGTCCTATGTATTCAAATCCGGACTGGGCATCTATAGCAGCCTGACGGCCAGCAGTATCAACAGTTCATTCAGTGAGTTTCTGCTTGATTCCGAGCGCATGATGTTATGGCATACCTTGTTTGTCATATTGCTGATTACCATCGGTGCGCAGCAATTGCACAAGGGGATTGAAAGAATTTCCTATCTTCTAGTGCCCGGCATGATAGCGATAATGGTTATCGGGTTGATTATTGCCAGTACTTCGACCGGATTTGAGCAAAGTATTCGATACCTGCTGCATGCGGATTTTTCCATGCTTGACGCCAATGCCCCACTTTTAGCATTGCAAAGGGCTTTTTATACGCTGGCCCTGGGTTTGGGTGCGATGATAATTTACGGGAGTTATTTGCCCGCGAATATTTCAATTGGATACTCCGCCATTCTGGTCATTACGATCGATATATTGTTTTCAATTATTGTTGGTTTAACCATCAATGCTATGGTTTTTTCTGCCGGCATGCTGCCCGGGCTCGGTAGTCAATTCGCCTATCGCATTTTACCCGACGTATTTAACCAGCATCCATCCGGTCAGATTTTTGCAGTATTGTTTTATATGATGTTAACCATAGCGGCACTTACCACGTCGCTCGCGTTGATGGAAGGACCAGTGAGCTATATCCAGCGAAAATTCTCCTACAGTCGGATTAAATCCGTCGTATTGCTGGGTATGGCTATCTGGGCTTTTGGTCTGGGCTCGATATTTTCCTTCAGTGTCTGGAATGGCGACGGACTTACTATTGCGCTGTTTTATGGGGGAGAAGCTGTTCGCATTGTTTATAATGCCGGATTTCATGATGTCATGGTGGCTATATCCAGCCATGTCATTCAGCCGCTAGCGGCACTTTTTCTATGCCTTTTTGTAGCCTGGGTCATTCCGCGCGAAGTCAGTCACAGGGAGTTTGCCATGCCGGGTAAGTACTGGTACGAAATCTGGAACTACATTATCCGCTACATCACACCGGTTTTGTTGATGATAGTAGCACTCGATGCCTGGGGAATAATTTGATCCATGACCATTATTAGTCGTAGCGCACTGATGCCTTACTCGGCCCAAACCATGTATGAAGTGGTAAACAACGTGAACGAGTACCCCGAGTTCCTGCCCTGGTGTGCGGATGCGAAAATACTGTCTCAGAGCGACAGTTTGATGGAGGCTTCGATATTGATGAAGAAAACCGGTGTTAACCACTGGTTCTCTACCCGAAACGTATTGGTGAAAAATAAAAAAATAGAGATTGAGTTGCTGGACGGGCCCTTTAAACGACTCGAAGGCAGCTGGGAGTTTACTGATTATGATGATCAAGGCTCGAGGATTATCCTGAATCTGGAATTCGAATTTCCCAGTGGTATAGGTAAAATATTGATAGCACCGGTTTTTTCCCGTATCGCAAATTCGATGGTCGATAGTTTTTGCACCCGTGCACACCAGGTAAATAAATGTGAACCATAAAGCGATGATCGAAATCGCCTACGCAACACCCGAATTGCAGAAAATTATTGAGTGTCGAGTTGACCCTGGCATTTCACCGAGGGAGGCTGTGAGACAATCTGGCATTAGGCAGTATTTTGCTGAAATCGATCCGGATACCTGCGATCTCGGTGTATTCGGTAAATCTATCGCAGAAGATTACAATCTGGTGGATGGCGATCGAATCGAAATTTACCGGCCTTTAATCGCTGACCCTAAGGAAGTGCGTCGTCAGAGGGCCGCAAAGGGATTGAAAACTAAAAAAGGCGGTGGTGCGGCTAAGGAGTAAAACGCCTGGAATTGAGGGAAGCCCAGCGTTCAACCGTATCTGTCCTGCACTAGGATCCGGGATACTGGTGCAATTTGCAGGTTAGCTGCCGTCCAGTGATCCTTCGATCGAAGAAAGTTGATCCTGGGTAAAGCGCAGGATCATGACTTGTTTTTCTATCAACTGATCGTCGCCAGATTTAAAATAATGGATATAGTGCCAGACTTCGGGGTGGTAAGGGTCCGCAATTGCCGGCTCACCAAGCAGGAATTCGACCTGTCGCGGGGTCATTCCAATTTCGAGCTGAGCTATAACCCCGGCATCAATCCTGTTACCCTGAGGGATATCCAGTCGGTAGACACAGGCGGACAATGTTACAATCGAAGCTAACAGGGTCACGAATACAAACAGGCGAAAATTCATTTATCTTGATCAGGGTGATTGCCGAGCGCCGATAATACTGGCCTGCTGATAAAGCTGCAATTCTTTAGAGTGATTAAAATATGGAATCATCTGATATTAAAAATGCGGGGCTGAGGCTCACCTTGCCACGAATGAAGATTCTGGAATTGCTTGAAAGCTCCGATGACAGGCATCTGAAAGCCGAGGATATATACAAGATGCTGCTCGATTCGGGTGGGGAAATCGCATTAGCTACCGTGTACCGGGTTTTGACCCAGTTCGAGGCAGCCGGTCTGGTGACTCGCCACCATTTTGACGGTGGGCATGCAGTATTTGAGATTAATGATGGCGAGCATCATGACCACATGGTCGATATTGCAAGTGGCAAGGTAGTAGAGTTTTATGACGAAGTCATCGAACGACGCCAACAAGAAATTGCGAGTAAATTTAATTTCACCATCACCGAGCACACGATGGTTTTATACGGTCGGTTTGATGACGAGGCCAAGTAAATAGCTAGCCAGGTAAATAGCTAAAGTTCGGCAATCATTTCGCTGGCATGAGCCCTGGTTTGTTCGGTAATGGTGATGCCACCGAGCATTCGTGCAATCTCTTCGAGCCGCTGATCAGCGGTAAGCGCGGTCACCTCGGTAGTCGTGCTACCCGATTTCTGGGTTTTATCCACGCGAAAATGATTGTGTGCCTGCGACGCAACCTGGGGTAAATGGGTGACACAAAAGACCTGGCGATTTTCTCCCAGTAATCGAAGCTTTTTACCTATAATTTCTGCGATCCCACCACCGACGCCACTGTCGACCTCGTCAAATATAAGCGTTGGAATCCTGGACGATTCACACAGTATTACCTGTATCGCCAGACTGATTCGGGACAACTCGCCCCCCGAGACTACCTTGTTCAAGAGCTTTAATGGTTGCCCCGGGTTAGTGCTGACCAGGTAGTTGATAGAATTGATGCCGGACGCCTTGAAACCGGTCTCGCTTTCCAGTTCATCAACCCGAATCGAAAATTGGCCCCCCTGCATACCCAGTTGTTGCATTACCCGGGTAATTTGCGCAGATAGTGAAAGTGCGGTTTCCTGCCTCTTTGCAGACAACTGGTTAGCTGAATTTAAATAAGCACTCCTATTTTGTTCGAGCTCTCGTTGCAGTTCTTCCTCATTTTCTTCACTATTTACCAGCGTCTCCAGTTCGATATTGAGTTCCCGGGTCAGTTCGGGCAATTGTTCAATCGGTACGTGATGTTTTCGTGCCAGATCCTGAGTACTGGCTATACGTTGATTTAACCAGTCGAGACGCTCCGGGGCCTGGTCTATGGATTCCTGATAGTTTCGGAGTTCGTTACTGGCCTCCTGTATCTGAATTAATGCATTACTGATTAGCTCGTGGCTGGTCGACAGGGCTTTATCGTGAATTAATTGATTACCCAGTGTTTGCTCGCAGTTGCTGAGTAAACCCTGTACCGTATTTTCATCATTATCGTAGAGTAGGCCCAGAACTTTGGAACTGTTCTCGAGTAAAAGTCCGGCATGCGACAAACGCGCGTATTCAGTTTGAAGGTTTTCAATTTCGCCCTCGACAAGATTCAAACTGGCTAGCTCCTGACAATACAGGTTGAGTAAATCTATGCGCTGTTCGCGTTCAATCGAGCCAGCTTTTAATTGCTCAAACCTGATTTTTGTCGCTTGCCAGTCTTTATATTTTTGCTTTACGTCTCTAGTCAGCTGGTGATCGCCCATATAGGTATCAAGTAGTTGTTGCTGTACCTGGGACTTGAGCAATGACTGATGTTCGTGCTGCCCGTGTAGATCGAACATTAACTGGCTCAAACTCTTAAGCTGGGAAAGTGGTGCGTTATGGCCATTAATAAAAGCCTTGCTGCGACCATTGGCGAATACCACGCGGCGAATAATACATTCGTGGTCGCTCGCCATTTCGTTATCCTGCAGCCATTTTCTTGCCTGCATATGATCACCCAAATCGAATCTAACACTGATTTCTGCCTTCTCTTTGTTTGCCTTGACGCTATCGCTATCGGCCCTATCACCAGTAATCAATTTGATCGCATCAAGCAGAATCGATTTTCCAGCACCGGTTTCTCCAGTCAGTGCGGTTAATCCCCGGTCAAATTCGAGACTCAGTGAATCGATAATTGCGAAGTTGCTAATCTGTATTGATTCCAGCATCAGTAATTTGTACTCCAGTAGAGCTTTGCTCTTAGTATTTGAAAATAGTCGTAATTTTCAGGGTGCAATAAATTAATCGGCTGCGGGTAGCGTTTTATCCGGACGCGGTCCTGGGCATCTATTACGGCGGTTGACTGACCATCATAATTGATCTGAGCAAGCGATCCCACTTCACTCAGT
>JACZQS010000191.1 GCA_022545625.1 Pseudomonadota bacterium | reverse complement strand
CACCGGTCGATAACGGTATGATACGCTACCAGGATTTTTGACTGCTAGTCAGTCGCCCTGGTATTCTGACGACGTATCAGGCGATGCATCATTCGTAAGTCCCTGGGAGATAATTTTAGTGCAGCATCGGCCCAAAGCGTAGCTATTTCAGTCAATTCCTGATAATTCACCGGATTGCAAATATCTTTTAATTTTCGCATTGAATTATAGGTATTCTCAGCTTTTTTAGCTGCCTTGATGTATCGATACACAGCAACCTCGCCCTCGCCTTTATTGGCAAGTATATCTATTACCCCCATATCGTGTATCTGTTCGGATGAAAATATCTCCCCGCTTAATATCATTTTCTCGGCGGCGGTAAAGCCTATTTTGCGGGACAGTAATGAGTAAGCCCCCATGCCAGGAAACAGGTTGAAGAGAACCTCCGGGAATCCAATTTTTACACCACGTTCAGCAATTATTATGTTGCTTGATAACGCTGCCTCGAAACCACCGCCCAAAGCATCACCCTGTATCAGGGAAATTGTGGTTAAATCGAGATTATAATGATAAATATTCCGATACAGTATATCGATACATTTCAACGCATAAGATAGCAAACTCTCACGATCTCTATCGTCAATATATTGACTAAATAATTCCAGGTCCCCACCAAGATTGAATACACCTTCAACGTCCGACCCGACTACGAGATAGTTATACTTCTTACCATTGGTCTTTTGCATGTCAAGTTTGACACCGTCCAGGTAAGTATTTATCTCGCTCAATAACTTGAGGGTAAAACACGGCGTCGGAGAACCCCGCATTAGAAACCAGCCTATTTTATTTTTCTCGTCATAATGCGTTCTTAATTGAGACTGTGGATGGATTTTGAGATTTTCTCTGGGGAAATCTCTTATAGCTGCTACGTTACTCATACTTCTCTCTCCGACTATCTTTTTGTTTTTGAATTCAGCTCTTCTGTCTGAACTTTTATCGTAATATTACTGCCGCATTTCTGAGCAGTTCGAATTGTATATTTGATTCTTTTTTAGCCCCTAATGTTAATACTTTACTTTAAGTCTGGGACCTAATTTAACGGATAGAATTTTGAATGCAAGCTTAGTGTGAACCACATCACACTCTACTTATAAGAATTTACTTTAAATAGTTATTATAAACTATTGAATAATATAAATAAAAATAGTCAGAAGTTAATTTTGAAAAAATAAAATTAATTTTGAGAAACTGCCCTAAAACTGGTCAAACTGCCTTAAATAAGCTATTGAAGTTATTGATTTCGTTCTATTTACAAAATTTGAAATTCAATATTTTCCGGCTTTTGAAACCTTAATTCTCAGCACCAGCTATGCTGCCTTCAGGGAGGTCTTACCGGGGTTACCTGCGAGCCTTAGGTTTCCCTAATCCATCTCTTCGATCCATGCCATTTGCACGGCTTCGAGAATTTGTTCGTTCGATCTTTGCGGGTCGTCGTCAAATTCTTCCAGCGCGCAGATCCATGCGTGTAAATCGGTAAAGCGGATATATTGGGGATCAACATCGGTGTGAATTTCAGACAACTCGATCGCTATTTCCAGTGTATCGGTCCATTTTAAACTCATGCTTGGCTCCTCTTCATTAACGGCAACATTTGATTAACTACTGACTTTCAGAAACCATATTAATCGTATATTTCGGGATTTCGATGACCAACGATTCTTCGCCAACCAAAGCCTGGCAACTCAATCTCGAATCCATGTCCAGCCCCCAGGCCTTGTCAAGATAATCGTCCTCAAGCTCGCTTGATTCTTCCAGCGAGTCGAAACCCTCGCGTACATGAACGTGGCAAGTGGTGCAAGCACACGATTTTTCACAGGCGTGTTCTATTTCTATACCGTTATCCAGCATTGCGTTACACAGGCTGGTACCTGGTTCGGCATTGATTACTGCACCTTCGGGGCAAATTTCCTGGTGGGGAAGGATGATTATTTCTGGCATGTTATATTTTTACCTGATTTATTTGCTTGCCCGTAAGCGCCTGTTTAACACTGGCATTCATGCGCCGGGCGACGTAAGTTTCGCTCACTTTTTCCATTGCCCTGATTGATTTTTTTAGTTTGTCGGCACAGGCTGTCTGGATCTCCTTTTGCAGTTTGTCCCTGGCCTGTTTTATTTTCCTGAATTCTGGCTTGCTGAGCAGGCTATCGCCGTCACTCGCAAGCGCAGCGTCAATCGCCTCTATCACCCTTTTCGCCTCCACTTGTTGCTCTATGAGCATTCGCGCTGATATATCATCGCGTGCGTAATCCATTGAATCTCTTAGCATCTTTTCAATTTCACGATCGGATAAACCATAGGACGGCTTGACGACAATATCGGCAGCGACGCCACTTTTTTTCTCCTCAGCCCTGACCGACATTAATCCATCTGCATCCACCTGGTAGCTAACCTTGATACGCGCGGCGCCCGCAGTCATCGGCGGGAATCCACTCAGTTCAAATCTTGCTAGCGATCGGCAGTCAGATATCAGTTCCCTTTCTCCCTGAACGACGTGGATCGACATCGATGTCTGTCCATCTTTGTAGGTAGTGAACTCCTGAGCCCTGGTTACTGGGATGGGTGTATTGCGCGAGATAATTTTTTCGCTCAGTCCGCCCATGGTTTCGATGCCCAAAGACAGTGGTAGTACATCCAGTAATAACATTTCACTGTCAGGCTTGTTGCCAGCCAGCACATCGGCCTGTATCGCAGCGCCAATCGCTACCACCCGGTCGGGGTCAAGTTCCGACATCAGATCACGCTGAAAAAATTCTGCTACCATCTGGTTTACCAGCGGGACCCGGGTCGATCCACCGACCATTACAACTTCACTGATGTCCTGTTTCGAGAGGTTAGCGTCGCGCAATACTCTTCGGCATAGCATCAGCGTTTTTTTAACTAATGGTTGAATTAACCCATCGAATTGATCCCTATCGATTCTGCCCTGCCATTGTTGCTCGTCGTTTTCAATAGTAATTTGCACCCTATCCTGTTTAGTCAGCTTTTCCTTGGCTGCTCGTGCCGCAATTAAAACCTGGCGAGATAGCCGTGCATCGACCGACTGGAAATTTGCCTGTGCCAGGATCCACTCTCCAATTGCATGGTCCATATCGTCGCCACCCAGCGCTGAATCACCGCCGGTAGCCAGGACCTCGAACACGCCTTTATTCATGCGCAAAATAGAAATATCGAAAGTCCCGCCTCCCAGATCGTAGACCGCGATAACCCCATCATGTTTTTGATCCAGTCCATAAGCGACTGCTGCGGCTGTTGGTTCGTTGAGTAGCCTAAATACATTTAAATTTGCGAGTTTTGCGGCATCCCGGGTGGCCTGTCGCTGAGCGTCGTCGAAATAGGCTGGCACCGTAATGACCACACCAGCCAGATTATCACCGAGTGATTGCTCAGCTTGCAAAGCCAGGGTTTTCAAAATCTCGGCCGACACTTCAATCGCGCTAATATTACCCGTGGCAGTCTGTATTCTGGGTACATTCGAGGTCTTGTCGGTAATGAAGATGTAAGGCATTACATCGCCAAGCTGCTTGACATCCTCGATGCCGCGACCCATCAAACGTTTAACAGACGATATGCTGTTTAGTGGGTCGACTAGTTGCATTTCCTGGGCTGCTTTGCCCACCAGTTTTCGATCGGTGCCATAATGTACGATTGAAGGTAACAATGCCTCGCCATTAATATCAGCCAGGATAACCGCCTGGCCACTGCGTACGCTTGCAACCAGTGAGTTGGTCGTACCGAGATCAATACCCGCGGAATAGCGATGCTGGTGCGGAGCGGTTGATTGCCCGGGTTCTGATATCTGTAATAACGCCATCTGGCTTTCTGCTAACCTTCTTCTAATTCAAGTTGAAAATCTATCAGCTGTTCCAGAATTCGCTGAATAAACTGCATTTTTCGGCTACTAATTCGGGCGTCATCCAGCTGCCCCTGATCAAAATTGGCAATGAACTCAGATCCAAACTGATCGGCTTTAGATCGAAGTTTATCCATAATATGATCGCAGCAACCTAGCGGGTCAGCATTGGTACGACATTCTTCAATCTCTTCGCGTAAGGCAATCTGCTCCATCAGGAAAGTCGTATCCGATGTGGTTTCTGATTCGTCGTTTAGCTCCAGCCCGCTCAACTCGAGCATATAGCGAGCACGTTTGACCGGTTTTGAAAGCGTCTCAAAAGCTTCATTAATCCAGGATGCCTGCTGCACCGAAAGTCGTTTATCCTGTTCGCTGGCATTAACAAATCGGTCCGGGTGATAAACCGCCTGCAGGCGTTGCTGTGCTGAACTTAAACGCTTGAGATCAATTTCGAATGTGAGATCCAGCCCGAACAACTCGAAATAACTTTGCTTCAAATCGAGTATTTGCATGGCTAACTGCTATGGAAACTCTGAACAACTCTTTTCAGGACATCTGTGAATACGCGATCGCGGCGATGACCATCAAACAGTAAAGCTTTCACCACACCCACACTCATCCTTGGCATTCGGGTTCCTAAACTGAAAACCTTCATTGAGTCCTTCTTTGGCAAAGTCGACTTCAGTACCGTCTATAAAAATCAGGCTTTTTGCATCAACGACTACCTTCACCCCCTTCGATTCGAAAACCGAATCATCATCCTGTATTTCGTCAACAAATTCGATGACGTAGGCCATGCCTGAACAGCCAGTCGTTTTTACCCCGAGTCGCAGACCAATACCTTTACCACGGCCTTTGAGAAATTCCTGCACCCGGGTCGCCGCCACATCTGTCAATTGAATTGCCATAAAACTAAACCTCTTTATACGGCTGCCTGGCGTATCACTGCCGGCAGCTTGTTGATCAAATCCTGCAATTTCGATACCAACGCATCGACTTCCTGCAGGGTGTTACTCATACCAAAGCTGGCACGAACCGCGTTCAGAGCCAGCCCCTCATCGACGCCCATTGCTGTCAGTACGTGACTCGCCTTGTTCACCTGGCTGTGGCAGGCCGAACCACTAGCCAATGCAAACCCTGAGCGGTCGAGTTCCATTAACAAGGTTTCCCCATGGTAGTAAGGCAGGGAAAAATAAGTGGTATTTGGCAATCGAGCTGATTCTCGTCCAAAAATTACCACTCCCGGAATCGCTGCCAGTTTCGATTCAAATAATTCTCTCAGTTGTAACAAATGATGGCTTTTTTGCTGCATTTCAAGCCTTGCAACCTGGGCCGCCTTACCTAAACCCACGATCATGGCTACATTTTCAGTGCCAGCGCGTCGGTTTTTTTCCTGCTCGCCACCGCTGATTAATACCTGCCTGGGTTTATGATTGGTAATCAAGGCCCCGATGCCCTGCGGGCCCTGCATCTTATGCGCAGACAGTGTCAGGGCGTCGACCCCAAGCTGCTTCATATCGAGGGGTAATTTTCCGACAACCTGGGTTGCATCGGT
>JACZQS010000190.1 GCA_022545625.1 Pseudomonadota bacterium | reverse complement strand
ACACAAGGCAGCTCGGGAACTGGGTCAGGATAAACAGGATCAAGTAGAGATAAAACGGGATCGAGTCGTAGTGGACTCGAGAATTAAAATCCAGTAGGTAGCAGGACCAAACGGTATGAGTCGCGATCCTAAATACGACATTTTATTCGAGCCGGTACCGATAGGACCGGTGATTGCCAAAAATCGCTTTTACCAGGTACCACATTGTAATGTCCTGGGTCATGGTCGGCCGCGCGCCGAGGCGGAAAATCGGCGTATCAAGGCTGAAGGAGGCTGGGCCGTGGTCTGTACCCAGGAAGTGGAAATTCATCCCAGTGCAGAATTAACCCCTTCTGTCGAAGGTCGACTATGGGATGATCGCGACATACCCGCGCATCGGCTGATGACCGACGCGGTGCATGAACATGGTTCACTCGCAGGAATCGAACTCGCGTATAACGCCCTCCACACGATAAATCTATACAGCCGTATTGCGCCAATTTCTCCGAGTGCAACGGTAGTTCACGGCAACTTTCCGATGCAGGCACGCGGAATGTCGCACAAGGATATACGCGATTTGCGTCAATGGCATATCGATGCAGCGAAACGCTCGGTGCAGGCAGGATATGACATTGTCTATGTCTATGCCGGCCACGATATGAGCATTTTCCAGTATTTTCTCAAGCCACAGTACAATCAACGCTCGGATGAATACGGTGGTTCTCTGGAGAATCGCGTGCGCCTGTTGCGCGAGGTATTGATTGATACGCGTGAGGCGGTCGGTGACAAGTGCGCGGTAGCGCTACGTTTCGCCGTAGACGAGCTGCGCGGGGCCGACGGATTACAGGCTGAATGCGAGGGACGTGACGTGATCGGAATGCTGGCCGAGCTACCGGATCTGTGGGATGTGAATATCAGTGGTTGGGACAATGATTCGGCGACGGCGCGATTCGAGCCGATCGAAGGGTTCCAGGAACCCTACACCGCCTTCGTCAAATCCCTGACCAGCAAACCGGTTGTCGGAGTAGGGCGTTTTACCTCGGCCGATGCGATGGTGTCGCAAATTAAACGCGGTGTACTGGACTTGATCGGCGCCGCGCGACCATCGATTGCCGACCCTTTTTTACCGCGTAAAATTGAACAGGGACGACTCGAAGATATCCGTGAATGCATCGGCTGCAATATCTGTGTTGCGCAGGACAACATGTGCGGCCCGATTCGTTGTACCCAAAATCCGACCCAGGGCGAGGAATGGAAACGTGACTGGCACCCGGAAAATATCGAGCCTGCGGTCAGTAGCGATGCGGTATTGGTAGTCGGCGCGGGACCTGCCGGACTCGAATGTGCAATGCAACTTGCCAATCGTGGTTACCCGGTAACGCTAGCCGAGGCAAAGGAAACCCTGGGTGGACGCGTCACACTCGAAAGTCAGCTTCCGGGAATGGCGAGTTACGCACGAGTGCGTGATTACCGCGAATCCCAGATTGTGCGGCAGCCCGATATGCAAATTTATCGAGACAATATGCTGTCCTCGGGGGATATTCTCGAACTCGAAATACCACATGTTATTCTCGCCACCGGCTCGGAATGGCGCAGGGATGGCGTTGGCCGGGCGCACGCCTTTGCTGTGGACGGAATCGAGTCTGTCGCTGTTCTCACGCCTGATGACATCCTGTCAGGAACGAAACCAAATGGACGAGTGTTGATTTATGACGACGATCACTATTATATGGGTGGTGCGTTAGCCGAACGCTGTCGACAGGACAATCTGCCAGTCTGCCTGGTTACGCCGGATTCGAAGGTATCAAGCTGGACCGAATATACGCTTGAGCAGGAGAAAATACAGGCCAGGTTATTGTCACTCGATGTCGAGTTGATCGTCTCGCATGAGCTATTGAATGTGACGCAAGGAGCAGCAACACTTGCTAATGTCTACGATAAAAATCGCCGGGTAGAAATTGCCTTTGATACCTTAATTATGGTGACTTCGCGCCAATCCAATGATGCACTATATGAAGAACTGTCAGCCTACTCGGATAAATTTAAAACCCTGCTTTGCATCGGTGATTGCCTGGCACCCGGTACCGTAGCGGCCGCGGTCTATGACGGGCATTTGGCCGCGCGAAACCTGGAATCCGAGATTGATTTTTATGCGCCACTATTCCGACGGGAAATGCCGGGGTTGGAGTGAGAAGGCTCTATCGAACCTTCTTCTTTTATTTTTTCGCACACCTCTACTTCCTGTACTCCGTAGTTATTTAAGAGTAGGTGCGCGAGTCCCTTTTTGTCTACAGCAACAAAAAGAGACGAAAAAATGCCGCCCCAACAAGCCCTTTTTGTGTGCTGGAAATGAAGCGGTTTCGGGGAGTCTACGGACAGGGATGTCCGTAGAGCAGCCCTGAGCAGGATGCGAATGGCTGCGTGCCCGCCTAAATCGGTTCATTTCCAGGAAGCCGAAGGCCACACGATGGGGCTGCCATTTTCTTGGTTACTTCTTTTGGGCAAGCAAAAGAAGTGACTCGCGCACTTACTCTATTAATACTACGGAGTACAAGAAGTAGTTGTGTGCGAAAAAATAAAAGAAACTAGCTACCGGCCAGCGGCCAACACATACAACATCTCGAGCCCCAGTGTTGCCGCTGCCAGGGCGGTGATCTCGGCGTGGTCATAGGAAGGGGCAACTTCGACGACATCCATGCCTATCAGGTTAATACCCACTAGCCCGCGTAGAATTTTAAGCGCGCGATCGGTGGTCAGACCACCGACTACCGGGGTGCCGGTTCCGGGTGCATAGGCCGGGTCGAGGCAGTCGATATCGAAGGTCAGGTAACAGGGGTTATCACCGACCCGGGTTCGAATTTGATCGATGATTTGCTCGGCCGATAAATCATTGGCCTTAGCGGCGTTAATAACCTCGAACTGGTGTTTTCTTTCGGTGTATTCGGTGCGTATGCCGACCTGTATGGTTTTATCCGGGTCTATGATTCCCTCGCGCGGCGCGTGGTAGAACATACTGCCGTGATTGTAGGTGGAACCTTCCTCTTCGTAGGTATCCGTATGCGCGTCAAAATGGATCATTGCAAGTTTCCCGTGTACTTTACAATGCGCCCGCAGCAGAGGCAGCGTCACGAAGTGGTCACCGCCAAAGCTTAAAACCGATTTCCCGGCGGTTAGTAATTGTTCATAATGTTGCTCGATTTGGCTGAACAATACCTCGTGGTTTCCAGCTGGAAATTCCAGGTCACCATAGTCAGCTAGCCGAATTCGATCAAAGGCAGAAAAATCCCAGGGCCAACGATTTTCTTCCCAACGCAGGTTTCCACTGGCCTGGCGGATAGCTGTGGGCCCGCTTCGAGTACCCGCGCGGCCGGTAGTGGCCAGGTCATAGGGCAGGCCGACAATAAATACATCGGCATCATCCAGGTTTCTGCTTAATGCTGCACCCATATAACCAAATAGATTGGCGTGCATCGAATGGCTGTGGGTAAAACTGCTGTCACTCATTATTTATCCTGTTGTGTCGATATGCTAGTCGGGTGGCTATATCTGGAAGGTAACTCCTAATTAATCGTCACGAAAAATTGCGTTTTTCGAACCGATCTTAAAGATACCAATCGTACTCCCTTGGGCTGATAAACTGGTCGAAAGCGAAAGTTTCTGATTTCCGTTGCAGGCAATAGAGCTGGATAAATTTTTTACCTAGTGTGCCGGCTAAGGCTTCACTGCCAAACGTTGTATTCAACGCTGTTATCAGGTCAAGCGGCAGCCTTTCATCTTTTTCCTCGACTGAATCGTCAATTGGCTTTCCCGGATCGAGTTTTTGCTCCATGCCATACCAGATGCCGGCGAGCGTAGCAGCCATCGCCAGGTAGGGGTTGGCATCAGCACCGGCCACTCGATTTTCTACACGCCAGGCACCGTCTTTGGCGAGCGGAATGCGAAACGCCGCAGTACGATTTTCATTGCCCCAGGTCTGGCTTACCGGAGCACAGTTGCTACCGACAAATCGGCGGTAGGAATTAATATTTGGCGCCCAGAAGGACATGGCTGCCGGCATGGTTTCGAGTAGTCCACCGATGGCATTGAGTAGACGCTGATGCGGTTTGTTGCTATCGGCAAAGATATTATCCCCGTTGCTGTCGACCACACTGATGTGCATGTGCAATCCGTTACCGGGCTGTTGCAGCAACGGTTTTGCCATAAAACTGGCCATCATGCCGTGTTTCTTCGCCACCTCCATAACAGTGCGTTTGAATAAACAGGCTTCGTCGGCCGCCCGTAATACGTCGGCATGGTGGTTAAAATTAATCTCAAACTGACCGGCACCCATTTCGGCTGAAATTGCACCGGTTTCGATTCCCTGCGCGTTGCTGGATTTGATAATATCGTCAATTACCTGCTCAAAATCAGAAATGCGGGTGCTTGATAAGACCCTTGGCGAGTCGGGTCGGCCGGTTTTGGGGTTAGGTACAATTTTGATCAATTCCTGATCATCGCGCTCCTGATCAAACAGGTAAAACTCCAGTTCAAACGCCACGATCGGTTGCCACTTATTGCCCGCATAAGCCTCTAATGCTTTCTTGAGTACATTTCGAGGTTCAAAATAGGTTGGCTCATCGTCGCTATACGAAGTTGCCATCATCTGCGCTCGGGGTTGGCTGCCCCAGTCGTTTAAGCACAGACTACCGGGTATGAGGAAAAAATGGGCGTCGGGGTCACCATCGTCATTGCCATAGAGTATGCCTGTGAGGGGTTCCCCCACGGTACTATAGACAAACATACTGCGCGGAAAGGCCAGGCCTTCCTTGCTAAAGGATTCGAGTTTTGCAATAGGGTAACGTTTACCAAAAAAGCGGCCACCGATATCGACCGAGATGACTTCAAGCTCACTTACGTCAGGATATTCCTGGCGAAATTTTTTTATTTCTTTTTCTAACTGGCCGCTGGATGCTTGCTTCATGTTTAGTCGCTCGGGTTGAGAAATATTATTTTAAGTGATCACAAAAAATCAATCCAGCCCATGTTTCATCGGGATAATGTAGATACTGGTAATTGTAAATGTGATCACGTTACGAGAAATTTTAAAATAATGACAGGCTAGGCAACCCCTTTATAGTAGTTATGAATACCCTCGACAGTCTTAATAGACGCAATGCCATCCCGGATGTCGGCTTCTATTGCGCGTCGAAGTGCAAAGCCATTTTGTTGTTTGAGGGCCTCTATGGCTTCGACATGGCGATCAACGATATAGATTTTTTCCAGCTTGTCGATAGCAATTCGTGAAAATGGTCCAAGCTGTAACCAGATACTCTCGACTAATGGCACGACAATCTGAAACGGATTGGCACTGTATAGGTAGCGGTGAAAATCCTGGTTAAGTAGACTGGTGGCCTCGACATCACCTCGTTGAACCGCGTCATTGATCGAGGTATCGATACGTTCAAGATTGCTAATATCACGGTCTCTTACGTA
>JACZQS010000189.1 GCA_022545625.1 Pseudomonadota bacterium | reverse complement strand
GCCGCCGGCATGAACCCGATGGATTTGAAGCGTGGTATTGATAAAGCCGTGATTGCAGCAGTCGATATCATAAAATCCGGCTCAAAACCCTGTACCGATACCACAGCGATTGCCCAGGTTGGCACAATTTCTGCCAATGAAGATATCAGCGTCGGTAAAATCATCGCCGAAGCGATGGAAAAAGTCGGAAAGGAAGGCGTAATTACCGTTGAAGAGGGTTCAACATTCGACAATGAACTCGAGGTCGTAGAAGGTATGCAATTCGACCGTGGTTACCTGTCGCCCTATTTCGTCAACGACCAGACAACCATGTCTTCCGAACTCGAAGAGCCGATGATTTTGTTGTTCGATAAAAAAATCTCCAACATTCGTGAATTGCTACCGATCCTGGAAGCCGTGGCCAAGGCCAGTAAACCATTATTGATAGTTGCCGAAGATATCGAAGGCGAAGCACTGGCTACGCTGGTAGTTAATAACATGCGCGGCATAGTCAAGGTATGTGCAGTCAAGGCGCCTGGTTTCGGTGATCGTCGTAAAGCCATGTTACAGGACATTGCTATCCTGACTGGTGGTCAGGTGATCTCTGAAGAGGTAGGTCTGAGCCTGGAAAAAGTTACCCTTGAAGATCTGGGTTCGGCGAAGAAGGTATCCATCACTAAAGAGAATACAACTATTATTGACGGCGCTGGTTCTACCGATGATATTCAAAGCCGCATCACTCAAATCAAGGCCCAGATGGAAGAGTCTACTTCAGAGTATGACACTGAGAAAATGCAGGAACGCCTGGCGAAAATTGCCGGTGGTGTTGCTGTCATCAAGGTAGGTGCTGCGACTGAAATTGAGATGAAGGAAAAGAAAGCCCGCGTTGAAGACGCGCTACATTCGACCCGTGCCGCGGTTGAAGAAGGCGTGGTCGCTGGCGGTGGTGTTGCTCTCCTTCGTGCCTGTACTGCAATTGCTAAATTGAAGGGTGATAATGACGACCAGACTGTCGGTGTCGATATTGCGCGTCGTGCAATGGAAGAACCGATGCGTCAAATCGTTGCCAATGCAGGTGGCGAAGCTTCAGTTGTGGTTAACAAGGTCCTGGCTTCGAAGGGAAATAATGGCTATAACGCCGCTACCGACGAATACGGCGACATGATAGAAATGGGTATTCTGGATCCAACCAAGGTGGTACGGTGTGCATTGCAAAATGCAGCATCGATTGCCGGCCTGTTGATCACCACGGAAGTCATGATTGCTGATGCACCGGTGGATAAAAGTGCGCCTGCTATGCCTGATATGGGTGGTATGGGTGGTGGTATGGGTGGTATGGGCGGAATGATGTAATCTCGCCTATTGCGCTCGCTTCGCTGATGACAGCGAGACTATCGCTGTTCATTCGAAAGCCCCGCGATGCGGGGCTTTTTTGTGGCTGGCCGCCAAGGCGCTAGAAATATTGGCTTATTCTTGTGACTCGTTGATTAAAGAACTTCGTCCTCGTATCCGGGTTGTGGGTCACCGGCGCGGGCAGCGTGGCGGCCAGTTGAATCGCCTGCTTAGCGGATAAACTGGCTGCGGATATCCCCCAGTAATGTCTTGCTGCCGCTTCGACACCGTAAATACCACGGCCTAGTTCAACCACATTCAGGTACAGTTCGAGTATCCTCTTCTTGGTCAGATTACGTTCCATACCGACCGTCAGTAGCAACTCATGCCATTTGCGCAACGGGTTTCTGGATGCGCTGAGGAAAATGTTTTTTACCGTCTGCTGAGAGATGGTGCTGCCGCCATAAACGAACCGTTTTTCAGACAGGTTGTACTCCATGGCTGCCTGTAATGCTTCCATGTCGATACCGGAGTGGGAATAAAATCGGGAATCCTCCGCGACGATGCTGGCGCGGATCATGTGTCGGGAAATTTTACTGATAGGCTTTGGTTTCCATTGTAGATCAGGCCAGTCAGGGTGTTGATATCGCCCGATTACATAATGTCGAATGAAATTTGACTGCTGGATCGGGCCCTGACTGTAGACTTCCCAGTCCGGCCAGATGCCGATCAGGTACCCGGTATCCATGATGAATATGAGTGCCAGAATTCTCAGGCTCCAACGAATAAAGCGTACTGACTTCCGTGTTCGAAGAAAATAATAAAATCGTAGCTTTAATGACGTTAATGACATGGTAATAATTAAATAATCCACCAGGCTCGTAAAAACCCAGAATCGACCTGAGAGTGACTTTATACTTCTTAATTTTAGACTAACTACGACAGGATATTTACAATACACGTTCGGTGATATCTTCCCGCTGATCGAGCAATGCTGTTTCCTGCCTGGCCACGGCCTCGGCATATTCGACCGCGTCGGGAGCGTTATATTCTGCTATCGGCGTTCCGATGGTGCCGGTAGCTATCAAATGCGACTGATCTTCAACCTTAATACCAGAGCGCGATCCGATACGAATCAGGGCAAATACCAGGATCATCGAAAATACAGCAGCGATGCCCCAGAAGTAATATTCTATGCCGTAGAAATCCATGAAAAAAGCAACAATGATAGGACCGGTACTCAAGCCTATACCCGATACCATAACGAGGCTGCCGCTGGCACCTACAATCTGATGGGGTTCGAGGCGATCATTGGCATAAGCGATACAAATCGAATACATCGGCATCGCGGCACCGCCGAGCAATACAATCACCAGGTAGAACAGAAGACTGTCCTTGGCTGTGATAATCGCCAACAGGCAGGCAAGAATTGATATTATCGAAATTGCTGTCATCACCAGGCGTCGACTGATGCGATCAGACAGGTAGCCTATCGGCCAGAGTGTTACCAGGCTACCAATCAGAAAACATGCCATAAACCAGGATACCAATTTGATCTCGACCAATACAGCGCCGGCGTAAATAGCCCCAAGTCCGAATATAATGCCATGTGCCATACCGGTTAAACAGTTACCAATGACCGCCAAAGGCGATGCCTTGTAAAGCTCTATTACCGACATTTTAGTCGATGTCTGGAAAACTGGCGCTGGCTTTGCGGTGAGTAGTATCGGGATCAGGCCAAACGAAATAATCACCGATATTAATATAAATAAATCAATTTCCTGGGGCTTTGCCAGGTTAAGCAGAAATTGCCCAGAACCCATGCCAAGCGTGATCATTACCATGTAAATTGAAAGTATTTTGCCGCGGGTTTTATTGCTCGCGCGGTCGTTCAGCCAACTCTCGGTTACCACGAAGAAACCGGCGAAGCAAATGCCGGTAACCACTCGCATTAACATCCAGAATACCGGGTCAATAAAAACCCCGTGAAACAGAATGGTAATCGACGCTAGTGAGGCGAGAGCCGAAAATACACGGATGTGACCGACTCGTCTGACCAGCATGGGTGCCAGAAACGAACCGATGAAAATGCCAATGAAATAGCCCGACATCATAATGCCGGTGGTGAAGGTAGAAAAACCCTCCAGGATCGCACGCAGACCGAGCAGGGTTCCCTGAAGTCCATTGGCCAGCATCATGAAACCAATTCCGAGCAAAATAGCCCAGGATGCCGTTAAATCCTTCCACATAATAAGTGACTCTCCTGCTTCAAGTTGAAGATAATTCGATGATCGATCGAGCCGAACGAATTCTAGTAGAGGAATCCGATTGCAGCAATCCGTAAAGCAGGAACGGAAGATATTTGTCCAGAAAAGCTATTAGGCCAGGACCGGGTAACCAGCTTCTTGGGCACTAATCTCCAATTCGAGTATGCCCTGATAATCACCAATATTCACTTTTTCGAATCCCTTTAGGTGCAGTCGTTTCTTTAGACTGTTTTCGAGCACTGACAGGGCCTGGTTCAGGTTGGTAGTAATTGCATCTAGATTGTTGTTAGCAACTGTTTTCGGCACTACAAAAGGTAATCCACAGGTTTGTGCGCTGAAGCCGATAGACCGCACGCGAGCCGTGAGATCAGGCCAGGCATCTTCGATAAAACGATAGCTGACACAGTCGATAGCTGCAATATCGGCACGTTGGTTGGCCACCTCGGTAAGGCTTTGCAGGTGCGAACCGGATATTTGTAACTCGGCAAAAAATGTTCCCTGTTGATAGAAAGCTGCGACCGCATGACGCAATACGTTCATACCGCTATTCGAATCCGAGGTATTGATGACCGCGCGTAACCCCTGGCAGTCTTCCAGTGTTTTTATCTCGCTGTCTTCGGAAACTATCAACAGGCTCGAATAGCTTGTGTGATCGCAGCCATCCACATCGAATATCGGCACGCTAATCGGTGTCAGCGTATCGCGTAAACTGGTCATTAGCGGATAACCACAGGTCTGCCCAAACCATAGAGAGGGGTCGTTTAATACCGCCTGTCCGGTTTCGAACTTTAGTAATCGGTCGAGTTCAAACGTCGGATTGACCAGGTGGAAGAAATGACCAAATAATTGCTGCCAGGCGTCACGTAAATCGTCGGTAAATGCGTACATGCCACAGGCGACAAATAACCGGTTTTGGCGCAAATTTTTTACCTCGAGATTCATCGTCTGACTTTTCCTGTTTACGCTGGCAATTTTTTTTATCAGCGTCAAGTGTAATACACGAGCGCAGAAGAACCATGAAAGTTACCCTAAAGCCGCTGCCGAAAACAAGGCGGGATTTTGCGATAGTGTTGCGCCTGCAGCCCAAATTTCGATTTGTTGATTTAAATTAACAAATTTGCTTATAAAAAACAACGGTTACACAGGTAGACGTCGTTCTCCGACTGGAATACTATTCATGCATTAGTCCATGCAGCCCTAATCATGCGTAGAAAAAGAAGACGTAGACCTACTGCCGTCCCCGAACAACTGGTCAAGCCCAGACTCGAGCAGCTGTTCAACCCCTATGCACCCATCGAGGTGCTCAGTGAGGACGACCTGGACCTTATCCACGATGGTTCGATGCGTATACTCGAGGATATTGGCCTCGAGGTACTCAACGAGCGCGGACTGGGGTTATACGAAGATGCGGGTGCAACGGTTGACTGGGATCTGCAACGCGTATACCTGGATCGGGAACGCTTGATGTCATGGCTACAAACTGTACCTTCTGAATTTATCATGCATTCACGAAACCCGGAGCGAAATCGTCTCGTCGGGCGCAATGCAGTCAACTTTACCACGGTGGCAAGCGCGCCAAACAGTTCGGACCTGGAAGGCGGTAGGCGCACGGGTAATTTTGAGGACTATTGCAATTTTCTGCGCCTGGCGCAGCATTTTGACATCATTGGATTTATCAGCGGTTATCCGGTCGAACCGATCGATATTCCGCCAGACACACGACACCTGGATGCAACGCTCGCTGCGCTGACATTAACTGACCGCGCTTTTTCCTGCTATTGCCTGGGGGGTGGGCGGGTAAATGACGGGCTAGAGATGACGGCGATTGCCCGCGGCATCGATCGCGAAGCCCTGAAAAAAGAACCCAGTATCATTACTGTAG
>JACZQS010000188.1 GCA_022545625.1 Pseudomonadota bacterium | reverse complement strand
CACAATATCTTAGCCAGTTTTAAGCGCTTGAACCGGGTGGTAAAGGCGGTGCTGGTTGAGCTCGACCTGATGATCGATGAATTCTGCGAGTAGGGTATCGACGTATATGCGTACTACACCCCTCAACATGCACTATGGCAAGCCTGCGATCTGCAAGCCAGCCTGAAAATTTCCACGCTCGAATTTCTGCGGCGTAAACAGGCCACCTGCGACGCAAAGATAAGATATTTCGACTTTTCCTACCCGAATGCCGTTACCCTCGAAGGTGTGATGACGCCAGTGACGTCCAGTAAGTACTTCCGACCCGACGGCCACCCCCGTCCGACTGTAGGCTTGCTGATGGCCGCCGGCATGTTCGGCAGTAAATTCCCTCCAGCCACGCCGACAGTTCTCGTACAAGATTTCGGCATCGACCTGATTTCCCACCAGGACGCCGAAGGCTGGTTGCGCGAACGCGCTGCACGTTGTGAAGGTGACTGGGGTGACGGTGGTTACACAGCCTACGCAGCAGCCCTGATTAAAGGGATCGAATAAAGGGGCCATTGACACGTTGTATGTTTATCAGTTGTCACCGAGCTTTTTTTTTCTTTAATATAACGCCAGCGATATACAGGAACATTAAACCTACAAGATCAACGGCCATCAGATGTTTATCAAATTAACGCGGAACCGGTTGATTATCACTCTGCTTGTCCTCGGTGGTTCAGCGATCATCTTTTTATTTGGTGAGTTTCTCGGTGCCCGGGTTTCTGCTCGCGCCGGTTTTTGGTTAGGCGCGACCATGGTCACCTTGTCCTGGGTAACATTCAAATGGATTTGCGGTGACTTCAGTGAAGTGCCTGGAGCGATAAAATTATCGGCTGTCGCGGCAATCACCGCTATGATCGTATGGACTACTTATCTATTGATCCAATGACCAATCTCTTCAGATTACTTAGGGAACCTCTGATTAATTCTGGGTGAATCGGGTTGTGATTCAAAATGATCAAGTTCAAGGCGTGGAACGCAAGCAATAGCAGGGCTATTGCTAAGTTTCACAACATGGGAATTGGTCATTTTGGGCACAACGCGTTCATTCATGAATTGATCAGAGGTTCCTTAGCCTGCATATTGCATAAAGGCAATGGATATCAGGGTCAAAGCCTGCCATATGGAAAGTTGATTGTTGATACTATTGCCTCTGAAACTCTAGATTAGCTCGGTGGCATTCACCGCTTTCGAACATTTTGCGGGCCAGTGCCTGAATGACAAAAACCCGGCCTGTAATAGACAGGCCGGGTTTATCAAATCCCTGAGGATTATTTTTTGTCGTCTTCTACTTCCTCAAATTCAGCATCGACTACATCGTCGCTCGAATCGCCGGATTTTGCCGAAGCGTTCGCGTCAACCGGCTCAGGGCCATCTTCTGAAGTCGCCGCATAGGCTTTCTCAGCCAGTTTGCCGGAAGCTTCCGCCAGAGCCTGGGTCTTGCTTTCGATATCTGCCTTATCGCTACCTTCCATTGCTGTTTTCAATTCGGCGATTGCGGCTTCGATATTCGACTTGTCTTCTGCCTCAACCTGGTCACCGAGATCAACCAGCGATTTTTCGGTCGCATGAATCATCGCGTCAGCCTGGTTACGAGTCTCGACCATCTCACGATGTTTACGGTCTTCCTCTGCATGGACTTCTGCATCTTTTATCATCGCCTCGACTTCTTTGTCAGACAAGCCGCTGGAAGCCTTAATCACAATCTTTTGTTCCTTACCGGTCGCCTTGTCTTTAGCGGAAACATGTAATATGCCGTTAGCATCGATATCGAATGTCACTTCGATCTGTGGCACGCCACGTTGTGCCGGCGGAATTTCAGCCAAATCAAATCGACCCAGCGATTTATTGGCCGTGGCGACTTCGCGTTCACCCTGTAATACATGCACGGTAACTGCAGCCTGATTGTCCTCGGCAGTCGAAAAGGTCTGCGATGCCTTGGTTGGAATTGTAGTATTCTTTTCGATCAACTTGGTCATTACACCGCCCAGTGTTTCGATACCAAGCGAAAGTGGCGTGACGTCGAGTAGTAATACATTTTTTACATCGCCGCCCAATACGCCGCCCTGAATGGCTGCACCACAGGCTACTGCTTCGTCTGGGTTAACATCTCGTCGGGGCTCTTTGCCAAAGAAGTTTTTCACCACATCCTGTACTTTCGGCATGCGGGTCTGACCACCAACCATGATAATATCGTCGATTTCAGAAACTGAAAGACCGGCATCTTCAAGTGCCACTTTCAATGGATCAATCGTACGTGCGATCAGATCATCGACCAATGATTCGAGCTTGGCGCGGGTAATCTTCAGATTTAAATGCTTGGGTCCCGATGCATCGGCAGTAATATAAGGCAGATTAACATCGGTTTGTTGGCTCGAAGACAGCTCAATTTTTGCCTTTTCGGCTGCTTCTTTGAGGCGTTGCATCGCCAGTGGATCACCGCGCAGGTCTATACCCTGTTCCTTTTTAAATCCGTCAGCAAGGTAGTCGATCAGGCGCATATCGAAATCTTCACCACCGAGGAAAGTATCGCCATTGGTGGACAGCACCTCGAACTGATGCTCACCGTCTATTTCGGCTACTTCTATGATAGAAATATCAAAGGTGCCTCCACCGAGGTCGTAGACCGCAATTTTCTTGTCGCCGATTGCCTTATCCATGCCGTAAGCCAGTGCGGCTGCGGTGGGTTCGTTGATAATACGTTTGACGTCGAGACCGGCAATTTTACCGGCATCCTTGGTCGCCTGACGTTGTGAATCGTTGAAATAGGCAGGCACAGTAATGACCGCTTCCGTGACCTCTTCACCGAGGTAATCTTCTGCAGTTTTCTTCATTTTCTGGAGTACGCGGGCAGATATTTCGGGGGGTGCCATCTTTGCGCCCTTGGCTTCCACCCAGGCGTCACCATTGTCGGCCTTAACAATTGTAAAAGGCACCAGATCGATGTCCTTTTGCACGGCCTTTTCGTCGTAGCGACGGCCAATCAGTCGTTTAACCGCATATAAAGTGTCTATCGGATTGGTGACTGCCTGGCGTTTTGCAGGCTGCCCAACAAGCACTTCATCGTCCTTGCAAAATGCTACGATCGAAGGGGTGGTCCTGTCGCCTTCAGCGTTTTCGATAACCTTCGGTTTACCGCCTTCCATCACCGCCACACATGAGTTGGTAGTGCCAAGGTCAATTCCAATATATCTGCCCATTTAAATACTCCAAGTAATCTGTTGGTTTAACTTAGTACTGATGTAAGGATCAATTCCCCGCTTTCAAGTCATTACTAACCATAAGGTTAAATATAATAAAATTATTTTGCCAGCCTGCTGGCCTGTCGGGTTAATCAATTTACTTGGCAACCACTACCATGGCTGGCCTGACCAGTCTGTCATTCAATGAAAATCCCTTTTGCATCACGCTAATCACGGTATTTGATTCTGCATTTTCATCTTCAACGATGCTAATCGCCTGGTGCTGATCCGGGTCAAAAGATTCCCCGACCGGGTCTATCTGTTTCAACCCGTGTTTTTCCAGTGCCTGAACGAACATAGACATGGTTAATTGAGTACCTTCGGCGATACTCGATAGGCTTGCTTTATCGCTCTCCGCCGCTTGCTGCCCCATTTCCATGCTGTCTAAAATGGGTAGCAGGGACTCGGCGAAATTGCGCAATGCAAATTTGTGGGCATTTTCGATATCTCTACTCGAACGCTTGATATTATTTTCGATCTCGGCCTTTAGCCGCATGATCTGATCCCAGTAATCCTTGATGGTTGCCTGGGCTTTAAGCAGTTGTTGCTCGATATCCTCCTCGCTGGTATCAGTTTTAGATTCGGATTCGGATTCGGCTTGATCGCTAATTTCGACCCTGGTCTCAATTTTACTTTCGTCTTTCAAAGTTTCGTCGTTACTATCGTCGACTTCTTTGGCGGGAACTTTTTTCTTTCGTTTAATCTGATGTTGTTCAGATGACATACTTTAACTCCACTATTTTACTGACAAACTTCTGCTAATAAGTCTGTTCTATTCATCATCGTATCGTGTTTTGAAATGTAGGGATTATTTCTGTGTATTCAAGGCTGAACTTAATAATTTCGCGGTCACATCGACTACCGGTATCACTTGTTCATAGGCAATTCGGGTAGGTCCTATGACACCAAGCACACCGACCACCTGACCATCAATTTGGTAGGGTGCGCCAAGCACGCTGCAATCGCTTAATACTGAATATCCCGATTCGCTGCCGATAAATATTTCCACACCATCCGCCGCAGTACAGCCATCGAGTAATTTAAGTAAATCGGTTTTCTGATTAAAAATTTCAAATAGACTTCGTAACTTATTGATATCGGAAAGTTCTGCATACTGGAACAGGTTAGACTCACCGCTGGTTACAAGATCGTCAGGTATACTGTCACTGCATACCTCTTCCATCGCTTTCAGTACAGATTCCATAATGGCATTAACATCACCCCTGAGGTCCGACAACTCGCTCAGTAACTTATCCCGTGCGCTTCGAAAATTTCGGCCAATAAGGTATCGAGACAGGGTTTGCGCCGCCTGATTCAATTCGATATCAGTATAATCCCGCTCTACCTGAATGACCTTGTTATGAACATCATCCTGGTTTATTACCAGGATTACGAGTATTCGGCGTTCAGACAGGCGCATGAATTCAAGATGCCGAATTTCGGCGGGTGTCGAATGGGTTAAACTGATGATACCGGTCAAATGGGTGATACTGGAAAGTATATCCGATGCGCTCTGGATCAGATCATTGGACGTTTTGTCAGTGCTAAAGCTGTCCGCAATCGCTTTTTTCGCCGACTTGCCAAGATCGTTAACTTCGAGCAGGCTATCGATAAAAAAACGATAGCCAGCTTCGGTAGGGATACGCCCCGCCGACGTATGCGGCGAATCAACCAGACCCAGGGATTCTAATCTTGCCATTATATTGCGAATAGTCGCCGAACTGACATCAAGACCCGATAATTCGGCAAGATATTTTGAACCGACCGGCTGCGCATCCCGAGTATAAGAGATGATTAGCTGTTTCAACAGAAACTGCGCTCGTTGATCAAGTTCGTATTTTTCGGCCATCGGGTCTGTTATATTGCAATTGTTGCTTATTGACTGGTAGTGTATCTTTAAAAAGATTTCAGTAAAGATATGTCTCTATATTAAAAAACCCTATTTTAGTGTTATGATTTTAGTAACAGGAGGTACTGGTTTGGTAGGCTCACATTTGTTGTATTCTCTTATTAACAGCAATCAAATTGTGAGGGCAATCCATAGAAGTTCAAGCGATCTACTCGCTGTAAAAAAGGTGTTCTCATATTATACGAATGATCCTGAATCCTTATTCATTAAAATTGATTGGGTGGAAGCAGATATTTCTGATGTTCCCAGCTTGATCAATGCATTTAAAGGTGTGACTCACGTTTATCATGCGGCAGCTGATCCAGGCGGGCGGCGGCGGCGTCGGCCT
>JACZQS010000187.1:3631-5533 GCA_022545625.1 Pseudomonadota bacterium | reverse complement strand
CGACAAATACGTTGGCGAGCGTCGTAACGTCCGCATGTTCAGCCGCAGCATCGACGTTTGCTTTCAAAGAAATGGCTTTGCCGCCACGCAAACCCTGGTCGGCGGTAATGACGATGTTTGATTCACAATCATGAATCCGGCCAGCCAATGCATCCGGTGAGAAGCCACCAAAAACAACCGAGTGCACCGCGCCGATGCGTGCACAGGCGAGCATTGCTACCGCCGTCTCCGGGATCATCGGCATATAGATTGTGATCCGGTCACCTTTTTTCGCACCGATCTTTTTCAGCGCGTTCGCAAATTTGCAAACACGTTCGTGTAATTCGCGGTAGCTTATGGTGAGGTCACGAGCAGGATCATCACCTTCCCAGATAATCGCGACCTGATCGGCACGATGCTCAAGATGGCGATCCAGGCAATTGTAAGAGACATTCAGCTCTGCGCCTTCAAACCACCTGATATGGACATCGTCGCCGAAACTCCAGTTACTGACCGCGTCCCAGGGCTTAAACCAGGAAATGTAGTTTTCGGCCTGCTCCGACCAGAATCCTTCAGGATCATCGATCGATTGTTGATACATTTCGGCATATTCTTTAGCGTTGATATTCGCCTGGCTGACAAACTCAGCAGATGCCGGGTAGGTTTTAGAATCTGACATAAGTCTTCCTCGAGTCTGGATGGGAATTTACAGGTTTTCGATCCGCCGGATATTGTTTCGCTGTCCGATCATGCTGACAATTTAACATTTAGGACCGGTCACGAACAAGACTATCTTGTTCAGATTC
This sequence comes from Pseudomonadota bacterium, assembly GCA_022545625.1. Classification (GTDB taxonomy): domain Bacteria; phylum Pseudomonadota; class Gammaproteobacteria. The sequence continues at coordinate 4,748 of JACZQS010000187.1, read as the reverse complement.
CACAGTTAAATGGGTGAGTTGCTGGCAAAATTATATTAACGTTGACGAAATCGTAACTTTCAGTAACATTTTCACCCTCAACCGGGTAACCAATGGTAACAATAATGTCTGAGCCGATACCGGAGAAACGACCTACCGAAATCACTATCATTGTGGTGCTGATCGCCCTGCTGATGTTGCTCCCACCGTTATTGCACCTATGGACCGCCGAGGATAATGCCTGGTTTACCCCATACCTGGTCTGGCTTGGCGTCATTTTACTGAGCTACCTTTTGCAGAAAAAACTGAATTAGGTACCCTGGCCGATGATTGATAGATTTACAGTATCCTGGGAACCCTGCAATGCAATTTGAGCTGTGGCAGCTTTTTATTGTCGGCGTGCTTTATCTGGGATTGCTGTTTGTCATCGCAAACGCGACTGACCGTGGCTGGATACCCGAATCGGTGGTACGCCATCCAATGGTTTATACACTTTCGTTAGGGGTTTATGCAACGTCCTGGAGCTTTTACGGCAGTGTTGGGTTCGCGCAAAGGGAAGGGTTTAATTTTCTGACTATTTACCTCGGAACCACACTCGCATTTCTGGCTTCGCCCATTCTGCTAAGACCCATTCTAAAACTTACTGAAACTTATCGCCTCGCATCCCTGGCGGACCTGTTCGCCTTTCGTTACCACAGTCAGGCGGCAGGCATATTGGTCACCCTGCTAATGCTGGCTGGCACGCTGCCCTATATGTCGCTACAGATACAGGCGGTCACTAACACCTTACAAATATTGACCGATGGCTCACAGCACGGAATTATTGCGCCGGGATTTTGTATCACGGTAGCCTGGTTTTCAATACTTTTTGGTGCCCGTCATATTTCGTTGCGCGAAAAACACCATGGGCTCGTGGTCGCTATTGCATTCGAATCGCTGGTTAAGTTGATTGCCCTGCTGATTGTCGGACTATTTGCCATATTTGGCATATTTGGTGGTTTTTCCGAACTCAACCAGTATCTGCTGGATAACCCTGAAGTTAATTCAGCCCTGTTTCGTCCCGTCCCTGAAGCTCCCTGGGCTACGCTGATGCTGCTATCTTTTGCCGCCGCATTTCTGTTCCCGCCCCAGTTCCACA
>JACZQS010000187.1:0-3604 GCA_022545625.1 Pseudomonadota bacterium | reverse complement strand
GTCTTAATACCGCGAGCTGTGCCTTTCCGCTGTTCTTACTTCTACTGAATATATCAATCCTCCCGATACTATGGGCCGGGGAGAGTTTAAATCTGTCAATTCCGGCGGATTTTTATGTACTCGGTATTACCCTCGAGAGCGGATCCTCGGTATTGCCGGTATTGACATTTATCGGTGGCCTGTCGGCTGCGAGTGCAATGATTATCGTCACAACCCTGGCACTCGCGTCGATGTGTATGAACCACCTGGTGCTACCGGCCAGCTTTTCACCCAGATTGTCGAGTGGGGCCAATATATACCAGCGGCTGTTATGGGGACGCCGATTGGTCATCATCCTGATTATCGCCGCGGGTTACGGTTTCTACCTGGCACAGCAGCAAAACCAGGGATTGGCGGGCCTGGGACTCATATCCTTTGTCGCGGTCGCCCAGTGCCTGCCTGGCATTGTCGGCCTGCTGTACTGGAAGCACGCGAGTCGGGCAGGATTTATTGCCGGTTTACTGACCGGTGGAACAATCTGGGCGATTACCCTGTTAGTTCCCCTGTTTGAACGTGCCGGCATTATTACCACGCCATTTTTCAATATTCCCGATTTAGCCATGAGCACCTCCGATAGTGCTTTGTGGTCTCTACTATGGAACAGCCTTGCATTCATTCTATTTTCCCTCAAAAAACCACAATCGGAAGACGAGCGCGAGGCAGCCGATGCCTGTTTTCTAGAAGGTTTTCTGATTCCCCAGGGCAGTGTGCAGGCTACTTCGATTACCGAATTCGAACACCAGTTATCGAGGGTTATCGGCGAAGATATCGCCCATAGCGAAGTCAACCGGGCGCTCGCCGACCTCGGTCTCACCGAGGCAGATATTGACGTCGACGCCTTGCCAATGCTGCGTGGGCAGATCGATCGTAACCTCTCCGGGCTGGTTGGACCGGTGTTATCGCGCATGATAGTCAATGAGCATTTGCAAATAGACCGTGCAACCAAATCGGCGCTGGCGGATACGATCCAGTTTGTCGAAGACAAGCAGGAAGAATCCCGCTCCCAGCTCAAGGGTGTTGCCAGTGAACTCGATGCCTTACGACGCTTTCATTTTCAGGTGCTGCAGGACCTGCCATTGGGTGCAGTTTCGATCAACAAGAATCAACGCATTACCAGCTGGAACAAGGCGATGACAAAACTGTCGGGGATCAACCAGGAGGCGGTAATCGGCGCAGCCATAGACGATCTGGATGAACCCTGGCGTCATCTGATAGGTTCATTCATTGCAAGCAGGGAATTTCAGATCAACAAACTAAAAATACATGTCCAGGATAATTTACGCATATTAAACCTGTTCAAGGCAGAGGTAAGTCACGAACAGGAAATAAATCGAGGTATCGCTATTCTCATCGAAGACCATAGTGATCGCTACTCCCTGGAGGAAAAGCTGGTGCATAGCGAACGACTGGCCTCTATCGGTCAACTCGCGACCGGCGTAGCCCATGAAATTGGTAACCCGGTCACTGGCATTGCCTGCCTGGCCCAGAATATGCAAAGCGATCCAGAGAACAAGTCCGAATTAAAAAGTGGATTGAAACAAATTTTGACCCAAACTGACAGAATCAGCAATATCGTCGGTTCGCTGGTCAATTTCGGTCATGTCGGCGCGCCGCTTGATCATCCGACCGAACAACTCAGTATTTACAATACAGTCAATGAAGCGATCAACCTGGTCTCGCTAAGAGATGTCGACAAAAACCTGCAATATGACAATAACTGCGATCCATCAGTCATGGTGCAGGGATACTCGCAAAAACTGGTGCAGGTATTTGTTAATCTGCTCAGCAATGCGGCTGATGCGTCGAGCCAGGATCAATCGATCAAAATCGACGCACGAACCAATGCAGAGAATGTATTTATCACGGTTAAGGACTTTGGCGAGGGTATCAAAGAAGAACACCTGTCGAAAATATTCGAGCCATTTTTTACCACCAAAAATATAGGCGAAGGTACCGGCCTGGGCCTGTCACTGACCTACAACATCATCCAGGAACACGGTGGGACAATAGCCGTTTCCAGCCAGTATGGCGAAGGTTGCCAGTTTGAAATTTCCCTACCCTTGTCTAATGGAATAAGCGCATGAGCCATATACTGGTCGTTGAAGACGAGCCAATCATTCTCGAGAGCCTGGTGCATTTACTGGACCGGCAAGGGTACCGCGTCACCGGTGTAAGCTCGGTTTCCGAAGCCGAAGAGCATTCGATCAACCGGTACGACCTGATCATTTCAGACTTACGCCTACCCGGTGAACCCGGGACTTCGCTGATCACCCGCGCGGCACCTGTTCCGGTATTGATCATGACCAGTTATTCCACCGTACAGTCGGCTGTCGACGCGATGAAACTCGGTGCGATCGACTACATTTCCAAGCCCTTCAACCACGATGAAATGATAATGACGGTAAAGCGCATACTGGACAATGCGATCACTGAAAAGCAAAACATTATTTTACAACAGGAAGTGGCACGCGATTATCCGGTGAAGAGCATGATCGGACACTGTGAGCCCATGCTGCAGGTGATCGATCGAACGCGGCAGGTAGCCCCTACCGATAAAACGGTGCTCATTCTCGGCGAGACTGGCACCGGGAAAGAACTGGTGGCACGTGTCATTCACGCCCATAGCAAGCGCAAGGAACACACGCTGATCAGTGTAAACTGTGCAGCTTTTAGTAACAACCAGATCGAATCTGAATTGTTCGGTCACGAGCGCGGTGCGTTTACCGGAGCGGATCGCCAGCGCATCGGCCGCTTCGAAGAGGCGAATGGCGGCACGCTCTTTCTCGATGAGGTGGGCGATACTTCGAGCGCCACGCAGGCGAAGCTGCTCCGCGTGCTCCAGGAGCAGCGATTCCATCGGCTGGGGGGCAGTAAGTTGTTGCGAACCGACGCGCGCATCGTCTCGGCCACCAACCACGACCTCGGCGCTCGGATCGCGGAAGGTGAATTCCGCGAAGATCTCTATTTCCGCCTCAACGTGATCCGGATCCACCTTCCGCCGCTGCGCGAGCGGCCCGAGGATCTCGTCGATCTCGCTCACCACTTTCTCCACGAGCTCAGCGCCGAAATGAGCCATTCCATCCGTGGTTTTACCGAGGCGGCGCTGGTGAAAATCCGAAGTCACGATTGGCCGGGAAACGTTCGAGAGCTGCACAACACGCTCGAGCGAGCCGTCTTGATGGCCGAGGGTCCGCGAATCGACGCCGAAGATTTGTCGATCCTGGGTGGCCGAAGCGCGGGGGGCGGTCGTAGCTGGCGCCGTGAGCTGCCCGCCGAGGGAATCTCACTACGAGACGTCGAACGAGAACTCGTCATCGAAGCGCTGGAGCGAACTGGATACGTGCAGAAGGACGCCGCCAAGCTGATCGGAGTGAGCCGGCGCAAGCTCAACTATATGATCCAGAAGATGGGGATCACGCATCCGGCTTGGCGCCGCAATCGAGACTTGGAGAGCGCCGGCGGGTAAGCGGCCCAGCGGGTGCCCGCGGATTCCGATACCCCTTGATTCCTCACCGTTTTGTCCGAACCTTAGGCGCCGGAGCAGGGTCTCAAAGCGAATTGCAGC
>JACZQS010000186.1 GCA_022545625.1 Pseudomonadota bacterium | reverse complement strand
TATTTCGCGGCCCATGATGAATTTTTGTCAATTTCCACCTGACAGGGAGTTAGCCGCAGAATTTTCTCCGCCGCACTTGACGTCGAATTTATCGATGCAACGCTTTGCAAATTCGTTCATCGCTTTGAACTGGATCATACCCTTGTTCAGCATTCCACCGGCGTGTGCGGTGAGCAAAGCATTCTCTGCGAGCGACATTTGCGGTACTGCGCCGCGCCCGAGTCGTTCTTCGGGAACAAAACCCATGCCCAGAACGCGCCGTGCATCGGGCATCTTTTGCCCCGCAGCCTCCCCACAAATGACAATCGCCCCATTTTCTTTTAACGGCTCTTCACCGGACAGCGCGTAAAGTAATTCCTGTTGGCCGTTACCCGACACTCCTGCAATGCCGAAAATTTCCCCCGAATTAATTTCCAGTTCGATATCCTTCAAGTCGGTGCCAAACGGATCGTCCGACTCGACGGTCAAGCCATTCACGTGCAGACGCACCTCACCGAGTTCGGTAGGTACTTCGTGTTGGCATACCGGCAGCTCCTTGCCGATCATCAGACTGGCCATCGATTTGGGTGTCTCTTGCGAAGGAATACAGTCGCCGGTAACCTTGCCGTTACGGAGCACTGTTGCCACGTGGCACAGTTCCTGGATTTCATCCAGCTTGTGGCTGATATAGAGGATACTGCAACCCTCATCGGCAAGCTGGCGCAGCGTATCGAATAACTTGCGCACCGCCTGCGGAGTTAGCACCGAGGTCGGCTCGTCCATGATCAATAATTTCGGGCTTTGCAACAGGCAGCGAATAATTTCGACGCGTTGGCGCTCACCTACGGATAGTGCGTGCACTAGCCGCTGAGGGTCTACCGGCAGTCCGTACTTATTCGATACCTCGGTAATCTGGTCTGCAAGTTGGTTTAAATCGGGATTGCCGGGTAGTGCCAGTGCAACATTTTCCACTACAGTCAGTGTTTCAAACAGTGAAAAATGCTGGAACACCATGCCGATTCCGAGGCTTCGCGCATGCGCCGGGTTTTCAACGTGAATCACTTCACCCTGCCACTTCATTTCACCGGCGTCAGGCCTGGTTACGCCATAAATTATTTTCATCAGCGTGCTCTTGCCCGCACCATTTTCACCGAGCACCGCGTGGATTTCACCGCGACGTACTTTCAGGCTTACGTCTTCATTGGCAATCACCGCAGGGTAAATCTTGGTAATGCCATTAAGTTCGAGTCTGATTTCCTGTTTAATCTCAGGAATATCCTCAGACCTGACCTTCGGGATGTCCTCCGATCTAGTCTCCGTAATATCATCAGGGAATTCAACAAGAATGGAAAACAGATGCCCTGACTCTGTTTTTCGATAACAGGCATCCCACTTCTTAGATGTTGTCTTATTTTTAAAATGAGTATTTCTTTCCCTGTCACCAAGCTTGCCGATATTTTCAACACTATATCCGCCGGTTTCTGACTCTAAATATGAAATCAATTGACCATTTAGCTTTAACTGATTATCAGCAAAATCAATAAAATCTGCAGGAATGTCCACACTGACATCTTCAAGATTTACACTGCTATCTGCCCGCGGTATTTCGATAAAAATACTTACTTTAGAAATCAAATCTGCGCCTTAAAAATATTAATTAAAATAGGATACCTAAATACTCAGCCCATAATTCAAAAATATGAAAACCATGAGATGAACTTGTCCTCACCCTTCGATTACAGAGCGTTTATACGCTTTTGAGTGATCGTTTTTTAAACCCAGGTTCCGATCGTATACCTGCATCAATTCCGCGGCAACCGAAATGGCGATAGCCGACGGCGCTTTGCTCTTGATACCATCGATACCGATCGGACAATTCATAGACTCAAATCGATTTCTCGCGATTCCGCGTCGATGCATGCGGGTTTCAAACATGCGCCGTTTCGATGTTGAACCGATCAGGCCGAAATAAGCGAAATCATCGCGTTTGAGAATTTGCTCGGCGAGACACTGATCGAGCGCGTGATCGTGGGTCATCACCAGGAAAAAAGCGCCGGAAGGCGCAGCATCGACTTCCGCCTCCGGTATATCGCTAGACACGCATTCGACGTTGTCAGGAATTTCGGTTGGAAACTGGTTATCCCGACCGTCAACCCAGCGAATCTGGATCGGCAAATCACGCAGGACATTGACCAGCGCTCGACCGACGTGCCCGGCACCGAATAGAACTAATTGAAAATCGGGTTTCCTGCTGACATCGAAAAAGAAGCAATCCGGTGACCCACCTACCTGTTGCAGAGTGGCTTTCTGCGAACCCTGCAGCATCGATTTTGCCGCTTCGAGCAATTCGCGCTTGTCAACCGCATCGTTTAGTTCCAAATCGAGCGTATCCGCTGTAAACATCAAATGAGCTGAACCCTCGTTGGTTTCATCTGCTTTAGTCGCGACCACACGAACCCAATCCTCCCCGCAGGCCTGAAGTTGTGCCGCTCGGTTAATCCAGTCGCTGGATTCAGAGACGGGCTCAAACATTAAATTCACCAGTCCCCCGCAGCACTGACCCAGACCGGCTCCCAGCGGAAATCTTTTTAAACAACTGGATTCGGCAGAATCGAGCTGTGAACGGGCGATAGCACAGGCCTGGTGTTCCAGGTTGCCACCGCCGATGGTGCCATACATCCGCTCTGAGCAAACAATCATCTTCGCACCCGGCTCTCGCGGTGTTGAGCCAATGGTCGAGGCGACCGTCACCATCACCGCCGGTATATTTTCCTGCTGTAAGCGCTGCAATGTCTGCACCCAGTTTATCATGGGGTTTCCCTGCCTTCGCGCACCGCAATCACCGCATCCAGAATTGCCTCGGGCGTTGCGGGCGCGCGTAACGGCGGGTTGAGCTTATTCTGGCCAACACTCGCAATCGCGTCGCGAATCGCAAAAAACACCGAAAACGGTAGCAGCAGGGGTGGTTCACCGGTGGCCTTGGAACGCAGGATCGTATCCTCGACGTTATGGTTCGCATACAACTCGGTGTAGAACTTGTCCGGGCAATCGGTAATTGTCGGAATTTTATAAGTGGATGGTGCATGGGTAGTCAACCGACCATTCGCATCCCACACCAGTTCTTCACTGGTAAGCCAGCCCATGCCCTGAATATAGGCACCTTCAACCTGGCCGAGGTCGATTGCCGGGTTGATTGGATTTCCGGCGTCGTGTAACAGGTCAGCCCGCAGTAACTTGAATTCACCGCTTAGCGTATCGACCACGACTTCGGATACGGCAGCGCCATAAGCGAAATAGTAAAATGGTCGACCCTGTAGGGTTTTAGCGTCCCAATGCAGGCCCGGGGTCTTATAAAACCCATCGGACCAGAGTTGTACGCGCGACTGGTAGGCCAGATTGACCAGCTCGGAAAACGGCAGGGATTTATCATTACTCGATACCTGGTCATCGGAAAATATGACTTCGCTCGCGTCCCCGCCTAAATGTTCGGCAGCGAACAGCGCAAGCCTGTCGCGAATTTGACGTGCCGCATCCTGTGCAGCCTTGGCATTCAAATCGGCACCGGTAGAAGCCGCGGTTGCCGAGGTATTGGGAATCTTGCTGGTATCGGTAGCAGTCGCACGAACACTTTTTACATCGATACCGAGTTCGATCGCGACTACCTGCGCCACCTTGGTATGCAGGCCCTGTCCCATTTCGGTGCCACCGTGATTTACCAGCGCGGTGCCGTCGGTATAGATGTGAACCAGCGCACCGGCCTGGTTAAAATGAACCACGTTGAACGAAATTCCAAACTTGACCGGGGTTAGTGCAAGGCCCTTGCGCAGTATAATATTTTCAGCATTATATTTTTCTACGGCCTCTCTACGGGCCCAGTAACCACTACTGGTTTCTAGCTGGGCCACCAGCTCGTGGATAATATTATCCTCGATGAGCTGACCGTAGGGTGTGATATTGCGATCATCCTTGCCGTAAAAATTGAGCTTCCGCACTTCCAGCGAATCCTTGCCCAGCTTTCGTGCAATGTTGTCGATTATATATTCGATTGCAATTGCACCCTGCGGTCCACCGAAACCGCGGAAAGCGGTATTCGACTGGGAATTGGTTTTCGCGCTAAACGCGTCGATCGCGACATCGTTGATATAGTAGGCATTGTCCAGGTGGCATACCGCGCGCGTGACCACTGGGCCGGTGAGGTCGGCAGAGAAACCTGACTGCGCAGCCATTTCGATACTGACCGCCAGCATCAGGCCATCGTCGTCGAAGCCTACTTCGTATTCATAATGAAACCCATGGCGCTTGCCGGTAGCCATCATATCGTCGTCACGGTCGAGGCGCAGTTTGACCGGGCATTTCAATCGGTAAGCCGCTACCGAGGCAATACAGGCGAAGATCGCCGACTGTGATTCCTTGCCGCCAAACCCACCGCCCATGCGCCGCATCTCGACTACGACCTGGTTTAAATCCAGCCCCAGCGCGTGCGCTACCACGTGTTGCATTTCGGTAGGATGCTGGGTTGAACACCACAGGTGGATGCAGCCATCTTCCCGGGGAGCCACGTATGAAATTTGACCTTCCAGGTAAAAATGTTCCTGGCCCCCCACCGATATTTCACCTTTTAGCCGTTGCGGTGAATTTTTCAGTGCTGCCTGCGCATCGCCTCGTCGAAGGCGTGCGGGTGGCAGTACCCATGATTCCTGGCGCCTGGCCTCGCGCACATCGATGGTGGCTGGTAAATCCTGGTATTCGATAACCGCCTTGCCGACCGCCTTGCGTGCTTCAATGATTGAAGTTGCGACCACTGCGAAAATGGGCTGGCCGATAAACTGTACCAGTCCGTCGGCAAGAATCGGATCGTCGTTGATGATCGGCCCACAGTCGTTGACCCCAGGAATATCTTCGGCAGTCAGCACCGCTACAACCCCGGGGGATGATTTCACCGCCTCGTAGTTGACCCTGGTAATTTTCGCATGGGCTCGCTGACTCAGGCCAAGCGCCACGTGCCGGGTTCCGGCCAGTTCGGGGATATCGTCTACGTAGGTGGCTTCTCCACTGACGTGCAACGCTGCCGATTCGTGCGGAGTCGATTTACAGGCTGCCACTTCACGTGCCCGAATTGCCTGGGGATTTTCCATCAGGCCTGTACCGCGAATACATTAACTGCCTCGGATGGCAACGCATCCTGTGGCCTGGTTTCGAGGTAGAAACGGTACAACAGGTTAGCCGTGACCTGTTGGCGGTAGGCCGCACTGGCGCGCATATCGGTGAGCGGCGAAAAATCCTGCGCCAGGGCCTTCATCGCCTTCTGGACATTTACCTCGTCCCAGGTGTTTCCGTCAAGCACGGCCTCCGCCTGCGCTGCCCGTTTCGGAATCGCGGCCATACCGCCCAATACGATATCGACGGAGGCAACCGTATCGCCATCGAGACGCAGCGCGAATGCCGCGCACACGGCAGAAATGTCCTGGTCAAAACGTTTACAAATCTTGTAACAGCGAACACTGATCGATTCGTCGCGTTTTGGAATAATGACTGATTCAACAAATTCGCCGCTTTGCATCTCATTTTTCTGGT